>JBEEGD010000073.1:0-13979 GCA_041166685.1 Acidimicrobiaceae bacterium
GCTGCACGTCCGCGTCAGCGGCGCGCGCTCGAGCCACATCGGCGTCGAGATGACAGAACGCGTTGAGATCGCTGCCCTCGATCGCGCGGAGACAGGCCTCGAGCTCCTCGACCGGATTGCGGTCGCCAGCGCGGAACGCATCAACGAGCGAGCAGGCGTCGTCAAGCCACGGTGTTGAGTCCATGAGGACACGTTCTAGGCCCGTCCGGAAGTTCCCTGCGAGTGCCGTAGGGTTCCCCGCCGAATGGACGCCCGGAAGTTCCTCGGCCTCGAGGCCACGCACAATCCGCACCGTTGGGTGCTCCCCATCGAGCCGCGGGTGTGCACCGGCGGCAACTTCTTGTTTGGCGGCTGTGGCCTGGGCGCGGCAATCGCTGCACTCGAGGGCACGACAGAGCGACCGGTGGTGTGGGCGGCCGCGCAATACCTCTCGTACGCACGGCCACCCGAAGTCATGGATGTCGACGTCACCATCGCGGTTGGTGGCAACCAGACCACGCAGGCGCGAGCCGTCGCGCACGTGGTTGACCGCGAGATTCTCACCGTGAACGCCGCGCTCGGGCGTCGCGAGCTGGACCGAGACGGCCAGTGGGAGCCGATGCCCGACGTTCCGTCGCCCGCGGAGTGCGAGCCCCGTCGGTTTCGCAACCCGAACGACGACTCGATCATGCAACGCCTCGACATGCGTCTCGCCCTCGGTCAGGACTTCGCAGACTTTGACGGCACGCCCGGTACCGGTCGTTCCGCGTTGTGGGCGCGTTTGCCCGATGGGCTGGAGATGTCGGCCGCGACGCTCGCGATCCTCGGCGACTACGTGCCCTTCGGCGTCGGTCAGGCGCTCGGCCAGATGGCCGGCGGCAACAGCCTCGACAACACGCTGCGGGTGTCCCGGCTCGTGCCGACGGAGTGGGTATTGCTCGACATCCAAGTGCACGCGATCCAACACGGGTTCGGCCACGGCCTCGTGCATCTGTGGGCCGAGGACGGCACGCTGCTGGCCATCGCCAGCCAGTCGTGCATCGTCCGCTACTGGCGCGAAGGACATCGGGCCGCGTTCCTCGCGGCGAAGGAGGACTGACAAGTGCAGCGCTATGGCATCACCGTGCCGTTGACGGGCAAGTCGTTTGACGAACAGCGCGACTGGATCATCGAACTGGCCGATCTCGGCTACACCGACCTGTGGTCGGCCGAGGTCGACAACGTCGACGCGTTCACCCCACTAGTTCTCGCCTCGCAATGGGCGCCATCGCTCCGGCTCGGCACGGCCATCGTCCCCGTCTTCACCCGTGGACCCGCGCTCATCGCGCAGTCGGCCGCGAGTGCCTCGATGGCCAGCGCGGGGAACTTCGTACTCGGCATCGGCGCGTCGTCGAACGTCATCGTCGAGCGCTGGAACGCCGTGCCCTTCGATCGGCCGTACGAGCGCGTGCGTGACACCTTGCGATTCGTCCGCGCCGCGCTCACCGGTGAGAAGGTCAAGGAGGACTACGAGACTTTCAGCATCAACGGTTTCCGGCTCACCACACCTCCCAAGCACCCCGTCCCGATTCTCGTGGCTGCGTTGCGCCCCGGCATGTTGCGTCTCGCGGGGCGCGAGGGCGACGGCGCGATCATCAACTGGCTGTCGCCCGACGATGTGCGCACCGTCGTTCCCTACGTGCACGAGGGGGGCGCCGACAAAGAGATCGTCGCGCGCATCTTCGTGTTACTGACCGACGACGCGGACATGGCGCGCGGGATCGGTCGTCAGATGATCGCCGCGTATCTGAACGTGCCGGTGTACGCCGCGTTCCATGAGTGGCTCGGCCGGGGAGACGTGCTCGGTCCGATGTGGGAGGCGTGGAAGGCCGGCGACCGCAAGGGCGCCCTCGCGACCATTCCTGACTCCGTCGTGGATGAGCTCGTCGTGCACGGACCACCGGAACACTGCCGAGAGGTCATCCAGCACTACATCGAGAACGGCGTGACGACTCCCGCTCCGGCGATCGTGCCCTTCGGCGACCCCCAAGAGGCCTACCGCGCCCTCGCCCCGCGGTAACTCCGGGCAAATCCCACTCAGACGTACACAGAAACGTGTATGCCTGAGTGGGATTTCGTCAGGTGAGGCCGGTGTGAGGAACCGTACATCTGTTCGGCTACCCTGCGCCCCGTGAACTTGGCCTTCCAAGGCACGCTGCTCGGCTCGAAGGAGCCCACGATCGACCGATCGTTCGCGGCCGCTCGGCGCGTCGCGCTGGCCGACGAAGCGTGGGTCGAACACGTTCCAACCTGGCTCACAGGCGCCGACGAGCTGTTCGGCGTCATTGCCGAGCTCGTGCACTGGCAGAGCCCGATGGTCACGATGTGGGACAAGCAGATGCAACAGCCGCGCCTGAACGGATCGCTCGGTATCGAGGACCGGCCACCCATCGTCGAGGAGATGCGAGCGGCGTTGTCCGAGCGCTACAACCAGGAATTCCTTGCGATCGGCGCGAACCTCTATCGCGACGGCCGAGACAGCGTCGCATGGCACGGTGATCGCGTCGCGCGCACGCTCCCTGAAGCCACGATCGCCATCGTGTCGTTGGGCGGCCCGCGACGTTTCCTGCTGCGACCGAAGGGTGGAGGGCGGTCGGTGCGACACGAGCTGGCGTCGGGCGATCTGCTTGTGATGGGCGGATCGTGCCAGCGAACGTGGCAGCACTCGATACCGAAGGTGGCCCGCGCCGAGCCCCGACTCTCGCTGACGTTCCGCCACCGCTACAACGACTGACAGACTCGGAGCGTGCGGCCCCTCCGAGCGACGTTCCTCGCGTTCGGGTTCTTCTGGGGGACGTGGGCCGTCGTCGCGCTCGATGTGCAGCGCTTTCTCGAGTTCAGCGATGCGCAACTCGGTGTGTTGCTTGCGTCGACGGTGGTGGGTGGTGTCGTTGCCAACGGCTCCGGTGGCGTGATCGCCGAGCGTCACGGCACGCGCACCGTGCTCAGCACCGCGCTCGTCGTCTGGGGTCTGTTGCTCCTCGCGTTGGCGACAACGACCAACCGCGCCGTGTTCTGTGCGACGTTTCTCGTGACCGTCTCCGCCGGAGGCCTGGTCGACGTCACGATGAACGTGGCCGCCACGGCCGCGCTCGGATCGACGCCTGGTCGACTGCTACGGCTGCACGCGCTGTTCAACGGAGGCGCGTTGTTGGGAGCGGGTGCGAGCGGGCTGTTGCTCGCACACGACGTCTCGTACCGCTTCATCTGGGTGAGCGTCAGCATCGTCGCGCTCCTTCTCGCGTTCTGGTGCCGCGGTGCCGACATGCCGGCGGGCGAGCGGGGCGAACATCACACGGTTCGCCAAGGGCTGGCCGCGCTGAGAGCCGAGGGGTTGGGTGCGGTCGCCATCGTGTTCGCGATCGGCGCGCTCGTGGAAGGCGGAGTGGGTACATGGGGAGTTCTCTTCCTTCGCGCTCACTTGGGGTTGGCAGTGGCCGCCGGCGCTTCGGCGTACGTCGTCGGTCAAGCGCTGGCCACCACCGCCCGTTCGACGCTCGGGTGGACGGCGGAGCATGTCGGTGAGCGGCGCGGCGCTCAACTGGGGTTGGCCCTCGCCGGCATCGGCCTCTTGGTCGAAGCGACTGCGAACTCGAGTTGGCTTGCGGCCGCAGGACTCGGTGCCGCCGCGGTCGGCGCTGCCGTCTACTGGCCGTTGCTGCTGGCGTTCGCGAGTCGTGGCGGCGACCGGCCGGGTTTGGTCGTGGGTGGGCTCAGCGCGGCGGGCTATGTCGGCTTTCTCGCCGGACCGCCGGTGGTGGGCTGGGTCGCTGAGCTGACCGACCTGCGCTGGGGCTTGGGCGCGCTGGGCGCCGCCGCGCTGGCCGGTGCCTGCATCCGCCTGCGAGTACCAGCCTCAGCTACGAGAAGTCTTTGATCGCGGGCCAGATTTCGGTCCACGGCACTCGCTGGCCGCGGCAGACGAAGATCGGGGAGCCGAACTCCTTGTTGTGGATGCCGGCGGCGTTCGTCACGGTGCCGGCGAGCTGCACGTCGCTGAAGAAGCGACTGAGCGACTCGCGCGACAGGCCGACGGAGACCACGGTTCCGTTTTCGTGCGCCGGCTCGAAGCCCCACAGCCAGTAGCTGTTCTGGCGGCTGATCGGCTGGGGCAGGCCAAGCGACGCGCGCCAGTACTCGATGGCTCCCGCCTCGCTGTAGTTCTCCGTGAGGATCGTGAGCTGCGCTTGGTCGTCGGCGGGCAACCCGTGGGCGACGTCGGCGACCTGACGGGCCATGTCGTCCCACCCGATCATCTCGCCGAGCTCGTCGTTGGCTCCCGTGATCGTCTTTGCGGCGGACGACGTGGAGGGCACGAGCGGAAGCGCAAACGGTGCCGCGGTCAGGCCAGCGGCAAGCAGGACGAGGAGATACGTCCGCAGCGATCGCCGCCCGCGGGCCTCGAGCCAGACGCTGCCGGCCGCGAACAACGCGGGATACCACGAGCCGACGTAGTAGGCCTTGCCGCGGAGTACGAAGATCAGTACGAGCACGGCCATGTACCCGACGCCGAGTGCCCGAAAGCGGCGCGCTTCCTCTGAACGGAGCAACCAGATGAGCCCGGGAATCCAGATGATCGTGAGGGCCGGTCCCATCAGCACGAGTTGGTACGGCAGATAGAGGATCGGGTTACTGATGTTGTCGTGATGTGACTGCAGGCTGCGGAGGAACTCGATCGTCGGCCAGTCGTAGTGCGCTTCCCACAGCAGGTACGGCACCATGCACGCTCCTGCGATCATGAGGCCGCCGACGAACCATCGGTTGCGCAACAGCGAGACCTGCCGAGTGAGCAGCAAGCCCGCGAGCACTCCAACGGCCCAGAACAGCATCGTGTTCTTGTTCAGCAATCCGATACCGGCCACCGCGCCGATTGCCAGCCAAAGCCGTTGGTCGCCCATCCGCAGCAGGCGGGCGATGAGGAGTAATCCGATCGACCACAAGAGGATGTCGGCGGTCACGGTCGACAGGAAGTGCGACGTGGTGAGGAACATGGGACTGACCGCCACGCCGGCCGCGGTGATGATCTGCGCGGTGCGGCCGCCGCCGAGCTCCCGAGCCGTCAAGGCACCGACGATCACCAGCACACCCGCCAAGAGCGCCGGGACGGTGTGGATTCCCGTTTGTGACGACCCGAACAAGGTCTCGCCCACGCGGTAGAGCAGCGGAGTGAGCGGGGGATGATCGACATAGCCCCACTCGAGATGGCGGCCGCCGGCCAGGTAATAGAACTCGTCGCGATGAAGGCCCCAGATGCCGCTCGTCGCGACGAAAAACGCGGTCTTGCCCGCGGCGATGCCGAACACCGCTCGGGTCACCGGCGCGATGGTGGACTGATCGTGGTCGAGGGGACGCTCGAGCGTTGAGCTCGCAGTCACGGGAGCAATCCGTGTACCAACATGTCAACGCACACCTGTTCCGCGCGGTCGTCATCGATGTAGGAGCTGTCTTGGTCACCATGCCGGTGATTGGCGAACCATGAAACTGATTCGACGATGAAGCGCGCGGTGACCGCGGCGTCAGGCACCTCCCGGAGTTGCCCGCTCTCGATGCGGGCATCGAGATAGGACTCGATCTTGTTCAAGAACGGCCGCCGACCCTTCACGTAAAAGCCAGTGCGCAGCTCGGGCAGGTCGATCGCCGACCGCTCGACCAGCCTGATGAGCTTGCGGCTTCGTGCGATCATCCCGAACAGCTCGCGGACGATCGACTCGACCTCTTCGCCGATGTCGTCGGCTTTCTCGCGATCCAGCGCCGCATTCAGCTCTGCGAGCCGGGCCGTACGCGCAAGGGCCTGGATGCAGTACTTCGCGGTATCGCCAGGGTCCGGCGACGGGACGGGTAGCGACGGCGGTGTTGTCGTCACCCCGGACGCGCGCTCGACGACCAGATGAAAGAGGGCGTCCTTGCTCTCGACGTAGGTGTAGATGGTTCCCGGCGCGATGCCGAGGTCGGACGCGACGTCGGTGATCAGCGTCCGGCGATACCCCTTCTCGCTGAAGCTGCGCGTGGCCGACTCGACGATGTCATCGAGCCTCGCCTTGGGCCGAGGAGGCATTGGCGAAACTTATGACTGAATGACTCATTCAGTCAATGTGTTTTCTGCCCCCATTGATTCCAGTAGGTGACCTCGGGTGCGGGCTTGCGCCGTGCGGGACGAAACTCGTCGCCGATCGTGTACGCCACGGGCAACAGGGCAACCTGCGCGACGGTCTCGGGGATGCCGAGCAGCGCCGCGGCCTCCTTCTCGTACGCGAGATGCAGCGTCGTCCAGGCCGAGCCGAGGCCGCGAGAACGCAGCGCCAACATGAACGACCATGCTGCGGGGATGATCGACCCGAAATAGCCCGACACCATGACGTGTGGAGTTCCCTCAGGGAGGCGGTCCAGAGCAATTGGGATGACATGGACCGGAACCTCGTGGAGATGCTCCGCGAGATAGGTCGATGAGTCGACGATCGACTCGTCGGGCCCCCGACCCGCGGCCGCGAACTCCTTGCGCCGCTCCTCGATGTAGGGCGCCCACGACCGGCGATAGAGATCGGCGAGCCCCATGCGCAGATCAGGATCGTCGATCACCATCCAGCGCCATCGCTGCGTGTTGCCACCGGTCGGTGCTTGGAGCGCGAGTTCGAGACACTCGAGGACCGTCTCCCGGGGGACAGGACGGCTCAGGTCGAGCCGCTTGCGTACCGAACGGGTGGTCGTGAGAAGTCGGTCCGTTTGACTCAGGTCGAAGGCCATGGGCCCGGACCGTAGTGCTACTGACCTGGACGATCCGCGCGTGATCGTGAGGTGTCCGGCGCGAGGGCCGACGGTGTCTCCATCAAGAGGCGACGTCGCAGAACGTTCGTCGGTAGGTGAGTGGGGACGTGTCGAGCACGCGCTTGAAGTGTGTACGCAGCACCGAGGCCGAACCGAAGCCGCTTCGCTGCGCGATGAGCTCAACGGGCAGATCCGTGCTCTCGAGCAATCGCTGCGCGTTGAGGATGCGCTGGCGCAGCAACCACTGCAACGGCGTCGTGCCGGTCACAGCCCGGAATCGGCGCGCAAAGGTGCGTGGGCTCATGAGGGCTCGCCGCGCCATGTCCTCGACCGTCAGCGGTTCATCGAGATGGGCGAGCGCCCAGTCGAGCGTCGCGGCCAAAGGGTCGGTTCCGTCGTCCGCGCTGATCGGAGCCTCGACGAACTGCGCTTGTCCACCGTCGCGGTGCGGGGGGACAACCATGCGGCGGGCCACTGCGTTGGCCACCTCGACACCGTGATCGAGACGCACGACGTGGAGGCACAGGTCGATTCCTGCGGCCGTACCCGCCGACGTGAGAATCTGACCTGCGTCGACATACAACACATCCGGATCCACATCGATGTTCGGGAAGCCCGCGGCCAACCGCTCGGTGTACATCCAGTGGGTCGTGGCTCGAAGGCCGTCGAGCAAGCCGGCGTGCGCCAGCGCGAACGCGCCAGAGCACTCGCTCATGAGCCGCACCCCGCGACGGTGCGCCCTGCGCAGCGCATCGAGCATCGCCTCGGGCGGTCGCAAGGTCGCGTTGCCCGACCACGCGGGAACGACGATGGTGTCTGCACGGTCGAGGGCGCTCAGCGGCCGTGCGCCATCGATGAAGAATCCCTGATTCGTGCGGACCCTGGGACCGTCGGGGGACACCAACAGGAGCTCGTACGGCCATGGGTCGACGATCTCGGGTCGGGCCAAACCGAACACCTCGCAGATCACCGCGAACTCGAAGGGAGCCACGCCGTCCGTGATCAACGCGGCCACCACGTGTGGCGATCTCACCAACGGCTCGGTCGACTCGTTATTCGCTTGCGAGGCACGGAACCACTATGGCAGAAATCATGTGGTCATATACATCCCTGCCACTGGTCGGGTGGGCCCAAACGGAGGAGGATGAGGTCATGTTCAGCGTCCACTGTCCCCAGCACCGCAGCGAGGTCTTGTTGCCGGAGCGTCGCATCGAGTCGTTGCGGAACACCAACGCCGGGATCGAAGTCCGCTGGGTCTGCTACTGCGGCCACCGCGGGTCGTTCATCACCGGCCGCCGCCGCGAATCCACGATCCCCGTCGCCTGACCTCATCGTTTCCCCCTTCAAAGGGACACAGAAATGTGTTCCTTTGAAGGGGAAAAGCTCGCTCGGTTACTCGGCCAGTCCGACGGGGCGGTTGTCGACGATCTGGTCGAGGTACTCGGACAGGCCGTAGCCGATGCGGCCATCGTCGAGCTTCCACTCCGTGAGTCCCTCGCTGATGCGAGTGACGAGCTGCTCGCCGTCGGGGGTCTTGCGCCGGTTGCGCAGGGGGATCAGCGACCGCACTGACCCTGACACCGACCACGTCTCGTCCTTGGAGCGCAGCGTGGCCTTGATCGATTGGTGATAGTTGTCGTCACCCTGCCACTCCGTCGAGATCTCGAAGTCGTTGCACAGGTGCAGAGCGTCGCCGTCCCATACAAATCCTCCACGGGTCCCGGCACCGTCCTTGCGAGCGATGCGGCTACCCATGAAGCCGAAGTCCTCGCCGAAGTTGGCGGTGAGCCACCGGTAGTACCAAGGCGCCTGCCAATAGCG
The DNA here is from genome assembly GCA_041166685.1 of Acidimicrobiaceae bacterium. Lineage (GTDB taxonomy): Bacteria > Actinomycetota > Acidimicrobiia > Acidimicrobiales > JACDCH01 > DASUCS01. Next base: position 8,602 of record JBEEGD010000073.1, read on the forward strand.
CGGGCCCCACGAGTGGTCGCGTAGCCCGTAACCATCGATCTCCCACTCGTGGTCGCCGACGCGGATGGTGCCGCGTCCTCCGATCAGCTGCTCGTAGTGACCTTTGGCGAATTCCTCGCCGGGCTTCTCGTGGGGCTCGTCGGGCTCGCCACCGACCATCGCGGACAAGCCGCGGTACGTGAGGCGCACCTCGCATTCGTCGTACGGATTGTTGGTGAAGGCCTCACGGGGATCGGCCATGTCGAGTGGTTGATCCAGGATCACCAACTTTCCCGAGTACTCGACGGTGAGCTCCTCGAACGGGCGCACGACCTCGAACTTCATTCCGGCGGCGTCGAACGCGTCGTTGGTGTGGACGTCGGGCCGCTTGAACATGAAGCCCACCCGCCCGTCGGGCAAGTAGATGCAGCACGTCATTTCCCCCGTGCCCTCGTTCGCCCGGTTGCCAAGACGGAAGAAGCCGCCGACCTGGCGCTTCGGGTCATAGACGTTGAAGTACATGGACTCGTTGAAATTCGGCTCGGGGCCGAGTTCGTGCATGTATTCGTCTTGCGGTTCCAGTCGCACACCCATGCAACCGAACCTACGCCAGTGCGGCCGCCGCTCGCAGATGGTCGGCCAACGAGTCGACCGATGAACGCGCGTTGAGGCCGCTGCTCGACGGCATCACGTACACGGGTCGTCCTCCGACCCCGCGGGGTTGCGGTCCCGCGACCGCTCGCTTGTCGACGGCGGCTCTCCAGCCGGCAAGGCCGACGAAGGCGACGACGCCAGGTTCGAGCCACGCCACCAGCCGTTCCAGGCGAGCGAACCCGGCGCGGTACTCCTCGGTCGAGAGTTCCGCCGCGCCGACCGTTGCCCGCTTGACGAGATCGGTGAACCCGATTCCGTGATGGCGCAGCGCGTGCCAGGGGTCGCGATCGACGGACACCAGTCCTGCACCGATGGCAGCCGGCCAGAACCGGTTGCCCGGCCGCGCAAAGCCCACGGCTGCATCGGCGGCGTAGAGACTCGGATTCAGCCCGCACACCAGCACGCGCATGCCGGGCCCGACGACATCCGGCAGCGTGCGGCCCCGGATGACATCGAGATGCACCTCATCTTGCTTCGCACTTTTCGTGCGGACCTCCAGCTCGTCGAGCTCGAAACCAGCACCCAACGTCATGTCGATGAGCTGGTCGAGATCCCAACGCGAGAAATACCTGCCGGCGAACTCCTTTCCGTCGAAGATGTCTCGACCCTCGTCGTCACCCAGAAAGAACGCGATCGTCGCGTGCCCTCCTGGCTTCATCGATCGATGGAGATCGGCGAGCGCGAGCGGCGTGGCGACGCGCGGCAGGTGCACATAGCTGTTCCGCGCCCACGCCGCTCCGAGTGCTTCTCGACGAAACGGCAGGGCCTCGAGGTCGGCCTGCACGCGGAGCGCACCAGGAGCGCGCGGCGGGACGAGATCGAGCATGGCCATTGCCACGTCCAACGCGATGACCGGAGTGGGAAGCGCCGCGGTGTGCCATCCAGGCCCGCACCCGAGGTCGACACTCGGCCCGGTCGCTCGATCTGCGAGTACCTCGACCGAGTCCAAGTGCAACGGCTTGCGCTTCGCCACCCATTCTTGGGCCGCTGCTTCGTAGACCGTGCGCGTTCTCTCATCCACCGCTACCAGCCCCCGCCGCCACCCCCACCGCCGCCACCACCGCCGCCGCCCGAGAAGCCGCCGCCTCCGCCGGAGGAGCTCGAAGGAGGTGAGAACGCCGCCGCGGTCGCGCTGGAGAACTCGCTGGCGAACGAGCCGATCGTGCCGACGCTGTCGAGCCGGCTGAAGTTCGAGCCGCCCGACATGCTGCCGATGACGTACCACGTGGCGAACCCGCTGCTCGGATCGGCGAGTTGTGGGAAGCGCACCCGCAATCCTTCGACGAGTTGTTCGGCGACGCCAAGCGCCACGGCGTAGACGAGGTAGCGCTCGTAGAGGATGAGATCGCCCGCGTGGGCTTCGTCAGGCAAGCGCGAGAAGTCACGCAGGAAGCGCTCGAGCCCATTCACTTCGGCCAGCTTCCGCGCGCCGGCCTTCGTACGCTGCCGCAGCAGTCCCGAAAGCAAAAGGAGCACTACTGCAACGCCGACGGCCACCCACCCGAGTGCGGCGCCCAAGGCGATGGCCAGCACGCCCGCGCCGCCCACCAGAAGAATCGTCACGAGATGCAACAGCCATTTCAGGAGGTGGCCTCGATCGACGTAGCCACGGCCTGCGAAGTCGGCCGAGATGGAGCCCTTGAAGTCGTTCATCCACGCGGCGGACGTGCTCGGTGAGGACTTCGCGTCGGCCACCAACTCGGACTGCGTGATCGATCCGCCGTTCGGGAACAGCCGCCACAGAAGCTTCGACTCGTACTCGTTGAGCGTGTCGTCCTGCTTCGTCGTTCGAGTGAAGCGGTAGTCGATCTTGTCGCGGTGAAGAATGCCCGTCTCGGAGTGCTCTTCGGTGATCGTGAGCCAGCCTCGTTGGGCCAGATCGATCAGCGTGGCGGAGAAGGCGTCTCCTGAGACCGAGCCGAACGATCGCACTGCCTGGCAGACGGCTGGCGGATCGTCGGGGATGTCGCGAAAGTACTCGCCGATGTCGTCTGGTTGCGGGGGTTCCTTGCCCCACTTCAGGAAGATTCCCGTGAAGGCGACGAGTCCGAGGAGCGCGAGGATCGGGCTCCCGACGTTGCCGACCGTCTTGCGGACCTTCTCCTGGTTGAGCTCGTCGCGTAGCTGCGCCCTGCGCTGGTTCGCCTTCTCCGCGAGCACGCCTTCCCTGTCGAGAATTGCTTGTTCGAGCTGCGGGCCGCTCGGAGCGACGGCGAAGTCCGACGACGGCTCGAGCATCCGAACTTCGACCTTGGTGCCCTTCGGATTGTCGTCGACGGATAGATGAACGTCGGGCCCCACGATCGTCGACACACCATTGAGAGCGCCGTGAACGAAGATCCTCAGTCCGTTGCCGTCCTGGGGCGTGTGAATCGTGACGTCGACATGATCCTCGTGCGGGAACCTGGTGCCGATGAACTGCCAGTACAGAACCCCGACATCAGGTGCAACTTGCACCGCGTCCTCGACGTGGTAGCTGAGTTTGTAGACGTGGCGGCCTGAGACCGTGACGCTCGCCTCACCCCACTTGACGAAGCCCGGCCGCTCGTCGGCGATCGGAACCGATTCTCCGCTCTCGGTGACCGCGATCGGTCCGATCGTGAAGAATGTCGAGCCCAGATCGTCGTCTGACCCGACGCCGACGTGGTCGATCTCGCGGATGCCGCCGTGACACCCGTCGTCGAAGTCGAACATCGCCGTCTCGATCACGTCCATCGATCCGTCGGGGTTCACGGTGGCGTCGGTGCTCGTCTCGGTCCAGGCGTCCGCGCACGGGAGAGCCGAGGCCGGCCCGGCATCGAGAACCACGAGAGCAAGGGCGATCGACAGCACGGCCGCCAGGCAGGCCGCGACGCGACGCATCAATTGAGCTTCTCGTAGATCCGCGACTGCAACCGACGCATGCCGGCGATCCATCGATCGCGATCGTCGGCCTTGCGCCGCACGTAGTCCGCGACCTCCGGGTGGGGGAGGATCAAGAACGTTTCCGCACGAAGCCCTTGGATCACGGCTTCGGCGAGCTCTTCTGGTTCGATCGCGCCTTGCGCCAGAACGACCTCTGTCGACGGATCGCCCGGCGCGCTGAGCAGCATGTTCGTCCTCACGCCCTGCGGGCACAGGCACGACACCTTGATGCCCTTGTCCCCGTAGGTGATCGCCAACCACTCGGCGAGCCCGACGGCCGCGTGCTTCGTGGCGGTGTACGGCGCGTTGCCGATGTTGGTCAGCAAACCGGCGGCGGACGCCGTGTTGAGCAAGTAGCCCTCACCGCGAGCGACCATCGAGGGCACTACCGCGCGGGCCGCGTAGACGTGCGCGAGCACGTTGATCGCCCAGATGTCGTGCCACACCTCGTCTGGTGCTTCCACGCCGCCACCGCCACCGATCCCGGCGTTCGAGCAGAAGAGATCGATCGGCCCGAAGCGCTCTTCGGCGTGTTCGACGACGTTCACGATGTCGGCTTCCACTGCCACGTCCGCGGTGAGGCCCAGCCCCCGATTGCCGAGCTCGTCGGCAACGGCGCGTACCGCGTCGGCATCGCGGTCGACAATGACGACGCCGCGCGCTCCCTCGGCCGCGAACCGACGGCACAGCGCGCGTCCGATGCCGTTGCCGCCTCCGGTGACGATCGCGACTTTGTCGGCCAGCTCCATGGTTGCTCCTATGAATCGATGGCGGCGGCGATCGTCGCCTCGGCCACGGCTCGACGATCGGGGCCCCACGGCATCGGCATCACGACCGGGACGTCCACGCCGGCATCGACGTAGTCCTGCACAGCCTCGCGTACCTGCTTCTCGTCGCCCATGATGTCGATCGCGTCGACGAACCTGTCGGAAACGGCGGCGACGGCGCCCTCCCGATCTCCCGCTTGGTGGCGTTCGCGTATCGCGGCCACGTCGTCACCAAAGCCCGCGCGTTCGAAGTTGCGCGCGTACGAGTCGACGACCGCGTACGACCACAGATCGCGGCGAGCGGCCTCGATTCCGTCCTCGCGCTCGCACACACCGATGTGCACGTAGGCATAAATCTTGGCGTCGCCTCCTTCGCGGACGCGATCGACGGACCACGGCACGTGTGACGCCGGCAGGTAGTTCAGCAGGACGCCATCGGCCACCTCGCCGGCCATCCGCAACATCGCCGGGTTGAGCGCACCGACGATCACCGTTGGACGTTTGTCGCCGAGGCGCACCCCGAGCCGGAACCGGCTGCACTCGTAGAAGTCACCCTTGAACGTCACGCTCTCGCCGGCGAGACACTCCTTCAGGAGCGTGACGTACTCGCGGGTTTGCGCGACGGGACGGCTGCCGTACGGCGCTCCGTGCCACTTGCCGACCACCACGGGTGACGAGATCCCGACGCCGAGCAGGATGTCGGCCTCAGGATGCAGCGCCTGCAGGGTCGCGCCGGCCATGGCCACGACCATTGGGGTGCGCAGTTGGAGCGCGAGGACCCCGGTGCCCAACCCGATGCCCGGCGCCGCGGCGCCGGCCGCCGCCAGCACGCTGAACGCTTCGGGTCCGGTGGTCTCGGCTGTCCAGAACGACGAATAGCCGAGCTCTCGGGCCCGGGCCGCGATCTGCGGCGCGACTGCTGGTCCGAGCGACATCAGACTGGCGAACGTGACCCCCATCTCGCCCGGCGCAGCCATCCCCCGAACCTAACCGGCGTCGGGAGCGGGATCCTCCGTTCACAGAGCGAACACAAACGTGACGCTTGTGCGTCACACCCGATGGGTATGGTGGGGG
>JBEEGD010000074.1:0-2539 GCA_041166685.1 Acidimicrobiaceae bacterium
GTGGCTGCTCCAGCAGCCGGCCGGGAACGAACGGATGCAGGAGATCTCGCGCGCCGTCCAGGAAGGCGCCGCCGCCTACCTGAAGAAGCAGTACACGACGATCGCCGTGGTCGCGGTCGTGCCGTTCATCCTGCTCGGCGTCTACAACAAGCTGGGCTGGGGCACGGCGTTCGGCTTCCTGGTCGGCGCGGTCCTGTCCGCCGCAGCCGGCTTTATCGGCATGAACGTCGCCGTCCGCTCGAACAGCCGCACGGCGGAGGCTGCGCGCAAGGGCCTGGCCCCGGCACTGAACGTGGCGTTCCGCGCGGGCTCCGTGACGGGCCTGCTCGTCGTCGGGCTCGGCCTGCTCGGCGTCGCCGGGTACTACTGGTTCCTGACCGGCGCCCTGGGCAACTCGCCGAACTCGGCGATCGACGACCTGATCGGCCTTGCGTTCGGTGGCTCCCTCATCTCGGTGTTCGCGCGCCTCGGCGGCGGCATCTTCACGAAGGCGGCCGACGTCGGCGCCGACCTCGTCGGCAAGATCGAAGCCGGGATCCCCGAGGATGACCCGCGCAACCCGGCGGTGATCGCCGACAACGTCGGCGACAACGTCGGCGACTGCGCCGGCATGGCTGCCGACCTGTTCGAGACCTACGCGGTCACCGCGGTCGCCGTCATGTTGCTCGGCATCGCGTACCCGACCGAGAAGCTGTACCTCTACCCGCTCGCGATCGGCGGTGTCTCCGCGATCGCATCGGTGATCGGGACGTTCTTCGCCCGGGTCGGCCGTGGCGAGAACGCGGTGATCAACGCGCTCTACAAGGCCGTGCTCGCCGCGACAGTGCTCTCGGCGCTTGGCTTCATCCCGATCACGCTGGCGTTCGACAACGGCCCGTTCAGCTTCAGCGACCTCTACCTGTCGGCGCTCGTCGGGCTCATTGTCACCTTCCTGCTCGTGGCGATCACCGAGTTCTATACCGGCACCCGCTGGAACCCGGTGAAGGCGATCGCCAAGGCATCGCAGACCGGCCATGCGACGAACATCATCGAGGGCCTCGCGGTCGGAATGCAGGCAACCGCGGCGCCGGTGATCGTGATCGTCGCCGGCATCCTCGTCGCCCATCACTTCGCCGGTCTCTTCGGCATCGGCGTCGCCGTGATGGCACAGCTCTCGATGACGGGACTGATCGTCGCGCTCGACGCGTACGGTCCGGTCACGGACAACGCAGGCGGGATCGCGGAGATGGCCGATCTGCCCGAAGAAGTTCGCGGGATCACCGATCCGCTCGACGCGGTCGGCAACACGACGAAGGCGGTCACGAAGGGCTACGCGATCGGCTCCGCCGCGCTCGCCGCGCTCGTCCTCTTCGACTCGTACACGACCGGCCTGCACGATCAGGCGAAGGCCGGCAGCTCCCTCTCACACGTCACGTTCAGCCTCTCCGACGCGTGGGTGATCGCCGGGCTCTTCATCGGCGGCCTGATGCCGTTCCTCTTCGCATCGCTTGCCATGCAGGCGGTTGGTCGGGTCGGCGGCCAGGTCGTGGAGGAGGTGCGCCGTCAGTTCCGCGAGCATCCGGGGATCATGGAGGGCACCGAGCGCCCGGACTACAGCCGCGCTGTCGGCATCGTCACCGGTTCCGCGATCAAGTCGATGCTCGCACCTGCGCTGATTCCGATCGGCTTCCCGATCGTGGTCGGGATCATCAGCGCGAAGATGCTCGGCGGTCTGCTGATCGGCACGATCGTCACGGGTCTCTTCCTCGCGATCGCGATGACCTCGGGTGGCGGTGCGTGGGACAACGCCAAGAAGTCGATCGAAGACGGCGCCTACGGCGGCAAGGGCTCCGACGCGCATGCGGCGTCGGTCACCGGCGACACGGTCGGCGACCCCTACAAGGACACGGCGGGGCCCGCGATCAACCCGATGATCAAGATCGCGAACATCGTCGCGATCCTGATCATCCCGCTGGTCGTCTCGATCCACAGCTAGTCCTGGTCGACGCGCGGAGGCCCACTACGCCGGGCCGCCGCGCTACAGTCGCGCGCATGGCGCGCTCACTGAGCCGCGTCGCGGGCTCGGTCGCCGCGGTCGCGGCGGCGACACTCCTCGTCTACCTGTTCGACTCGTTCGCACCGGTGTTGAGCCTGGGCGTGCTCTACATCTTTGCCGTCCTTCCGGTCGCAGTGTTCGCAGGCTTGAGCTTCGCGCTGCCCGTCGCAGTCGCGAGCATGCTCTCGTTCAACTATTTCTTCCTGCCGCCAACGCACAGCTTCACGCTGTCCGACTCGGAGAACTGGTTCGCGCTCGCGGTCTACTCAGCGACCGCCGTCGTCGTGAGCGAGCTTGCTGCGCGGGGACGGAGGCGTGCGGCCGATGCGGAGCAGCGAGAGCGCGAGGCGTCGCTGCTTGCCGGAATCGCCGGACATCTGCTCGCGGGCCGCGATCTCGAGGAGGAGTTGCCGTGGCTCGACTCGAGCGCTGCGGAGGTGCTCGGCGTCGAGCGCGTCGACATCGACCTTGGTGGCGGCCGTGATCGCACGGCACGCGACGCGA
>JBEEGD010000075.1:0-2546 GCA_041166685.1 Acidimicrobiaceae bacterium
TGAACGGCGCCGACCTCTTCGGGCTGATCGCATCGGCGGTCGTCTTCGTGTACCTCTGCTACGCGCTCCTGCGCGGGGAGAACCTCTAGTTGCTGCAGGGCTGGCTGCAGATCGGGCTGTTCGTCGCGGTCCTGGTCGCCATCGTGCCGCTCCTCGGGGGATACATGGCGCGCGTCTACAGCGGCGAGCGCGTCTTCCTGACGCGCGTGGCCGGGCCGGTCGAGCGCCTCTTCTACCGCGTGCTCCGTGTCGACCCCGCCCGCGGCCAGGACTGGAAGGGCTACGCGCGCAGCCTGCTCGTCCTCTCGGGCCTCTTCTGGATCGTCCTGTACGTGATCCTGCGCAGCCAGACGATCCATCCGGGCAACCCGCAGGACTTCCACTCGGCGCCCTGGAACGTCACCTTCAACACCGTCTCGTCGTTCCTGACGAACACCAACTGGCAGTTCTACGGCGGCGAGACGACGCTGACGTACTTCAGCCAGATGGCCGGGCTGGCGGTGCAGAACTTCGTCTCGGCGGCCGTCGGCATCTGCGTCGTGATCGCACTGATCCGCGGCATCGTCGCCCGCAGCGGCACCAGCCTCGGCAACTTCTGGCAGGACCTCGCCCGCACGCTGCTCTACGTACTGCTGCCGATCTCGGTCATCGGCGCACTCGTCCTCGTCTCGCAGGGGGTCATCCAGGACTTCTCGAGCTACGCGACCGCACACACACTGGCCGGGGGCACGCAGAGCATCGCGTTCGGGCCGGTCGCTTCGCAGGAAGTCATCAAGGTGCTCGGCACCAACGGGGGTGGCTTCTTCAACGTCAACTCGGCGATGCCGTTCGAGAACCCGACCGCGTTCTCGAACTTCTTCGAGATGTTGCTGATCCTGATGATTCCGGCGTCGCTCACCTACACCTACGGGCGGATGGTCGGGAGCCGGCGCCAAGGCTGGGCCATCTTCGCCGCGATGGCGATCCTCTTCGTCATCGCGGTCAGCGTCGTCTACGCCGCCGAGCAGCACGGCACGCCGGCGCAGCACCTGGCCGGAGTCAGCACGCAGCACTTCCCGGGCTCGACGGGCGGCAATCTCGAGGGCAAGGAGCAGCGATTCGGCATCGCGAACTCGGCACTGTTCACGGCGGCGACCACCGTCACCTCGACCGGCGCCGTCAACTCGGCGTTCGAGTCCCTCACCGGCCTGGGCGGGGCCGTCCCGTTCGCCGATCTGTCCATGGGCGAAGTCGTCTTCGGCGGCGTCGGCACGGGCCTGTACTCGATGCTGCTGATGGTCCTGCTTGCGGTCTTCATCGGCGGGCTCATGGTCGGCCGGACCCCGGAATACCTGGGCAAGAAGGTCGGCGCGCGGGAGATCAGGCTGGTCTCACTCGGCGCCCTGTTCACGCCGCTCGTTGCGCTGATGACGAGCGCGACAGCGATCGCCGACCCGGTCGGGCGCAAGGCGATCTCCGCGGCGGGACCGAACGGGTTCTCGGAGAACCTCTACGCCTACCTCTCGCAGGCAAACAACAACGGCTCCGCGTGGGCGGGATACACCGGCTACGTGCAGCCGAACCCGGGCAACGTGGGCGCGTTCGGCATCACGTTCGCGGACGTCATGGGCGGGATCACGATGCTGTTCGGCCGCTACGTGCCGATCGTGTTCGTGCTCGGCATCGCGGGCTCGCTGGCCCGCAAGCGGGTGTCGCCGGCCGGCCTCGGCACGATGCGCACGGACACCCCGACGTTCGCCGCGCTTCTGGTCTTCGTGATCGTGCTCGTCGGGGCGCTCACGTACTTCCCGGCAATCCTCCTCGGCCCCGCCGTCCAGGGCCTGACGACGCAGCTCTTCTGAGATGAGAAAGACGTTCACAACATCCGCCATCGCAGTCGTCTTCTTCACGCTGCTCCTGGGCATCGCGTACCCGCTCGTCGTGACCGGCGTGTCCCAGGTCCTGTTCCCCGGCAACTCGAACGGGTCTCAGCTCAAGAGCGGCGGCAAGGTCGTCGGCTCGAAGCTGCTGGCCCAGGACTTCAAGCGCGAGCCGAAGTACTTCCAGGCGCGCCCGTCCGCCACCGGCTGGAGCGCCAGCGCGACGTTCTTCGGCAACCAGGGGCCCAACCAGAAGTCGACGCGCGACTTCTACCGCGTCCAGTTGAAGCGCTATCTCGCCCTCGAGGGTCCGTACAACCCGGGCCTGACCGCGGCCGCCGTCCCGGTCGATGCGGTGACCGACTCGGCCTCGGGCGTCGATCCCGACATCTCTGTGGCGAACGCGCGGATCCAGTCGGCCCGTGTCGCGGCGGTCCGGCACATGCCCCTGGCTGACGTGCGGGCGCTCGTGGGTCGCTACACCGACAACCGTTCGCTCGGCTTGTTCGGTGAGCCCGGTGTGAACGTGACCGAACTCAACCTGGCGCTGGATCGATGAGCCAGCGACGCGCACAGTCCCTGTTCGCGCCGGAGGTTCTGCGGCCGGCCCTGGTGGGCTCGCTGACCAAGCTCGACCCGCGCATCCAGGTGCACAACCCGGTGATGTTCGTGGTCGAGATCGGGGGC
>JBEEGD010000076.1:0-7900 GCA_041166685.1 Acidimicrobiaceae bacterium
CCGGCGTGATCGTGCCGGGCGACTTCGTCAACATCCTGGTCACCCCCGAGGCCTTCTACTGCAAGTCCGGCGACGCCGGCAAGCCGGTACACGACGGTGCCGACAAGTCCATCGTCTCGAACCCCGACAACCCAGGCCAGCCTGGTGTCCCCAACAACGCCGGCACGACGATCTGTAACCCGGCTCGTGTCCTCTACCAGGCCGCGAGGGTGCTCTTCGTCGACAAGACGGCGGTGCCCCAGCCGGGTGAGCTCACCGGTGGCGCGGCGGCCACGCCTTCGGGTGCGCCGGCAACGTCGGTGAACACGGGTCTCATCACGCTCGAGGTCCCGGCCCGGGCGGCGCAGCTCATCGCTTCGGTCTCACCAGACCGGCTCTATCTCACCCTGCTGCCGCAGAACTACACCCCCGAGGCGCTGCCCAAGCTGGACGCATTCCCGGGCGCACTTCCCGGTGAGGACACCAACCAACTCACCCCTTACGGGCCTGCGGGCTTCCAGAGCCAGAAGTAGCGGGTTAGACAAGGCGCATGAGCTTCCTTCTCGGTGACGACGAACCTGGTCGCGACGACCCGCCCCTGACCAGTCAGGGCAGCGGGCCGGGCGCCGCGGTCGCGGTCGTCGATGCCGACCAGGCGGTCCGCAGCCGCCTCGCGATGCAGCTCGGCGACTTCGCCGTACCCGTCCCGAGCATCGAGGCCTTGCGCGAGCGACTCACCGGCATCCCGCTGGTGGCGGTGCTCGGACCGTCGTGCGCCGGGCCTGACGGTCTGGCGGCGGCCGAGAAGCTCATTGCCGACCGTCCCGAGGTTGGCGCCATTCTCATCGCGCCGGAGCTCTCGACAGAGGTGTTCCGCCAGGCGCTGCGCGCGGGAATTCGCGACGTCCTGCCGGCGCCGGTCGACACGACGCAGCTCGCTGATGCCGTCCGTCGAGTCGTCGAAACCCTTTCGACGACTCGAGCGCCCGCGGTGCAGAGTCACGTCGATCCGACCGGCGAGCTCGGCCATGTGATCACGGTGTTCTCGACGAAGGGCGGCGCCGGCAAGTCCGTCATCGCCGCGAACCTCGCGGTGGTCCTCGCCCGTCGTAGCCCGCGCCCAGTGATTCTCGTCGACGCCGACCTGCAGTTCGGCGACATCGCGGTGATGCTCAAGCTCGCACCGCAGCACACGATCGTCGACGCAGTCGGTTCCATCGATCGACTTGATGCTTCGCTGTTGCAGAACCTGCTCGTGAAGCACGAGCCGTCGGGCGTCTTCGTGTTGCCCGCACCACTCGAGCCCGCGTTCGCCGATCAGATCGGCGCCGAGGAGATGGTGCGCATCGTCGAGATGCTGCGCACGTTCGCGGACTACGTGGTCGTCGACACGCCGGCGTACTTCAACGACGTCGTGCTCGGACTCATCGAGGTCAGCGACGACGTGCTCCTGGTGGCGGGCATGGACATTCCCAACATCAAGAACGTGAAGATCGGCTTGCAAACGCTGCGGCTGCTCAACACGCCGATGTCGAAGTTGCGTCTCGTCCTGAACCGAGCGAACTCGAAGGTGAAGCTCGACGTGGGCGAGGTGGAGCGCACGCTGCAGGTGAAGGCCGACTGCCTCATTCCGAGCGACGTCGTCGTCCCGCAGTCGGTCAACAAAGGTGCGCCGGTCGTGCTCGACGCCCCGAAGTCCGGTGTTGCTCGATCCATCGAACAACTTGCCGATCTGTTCACGAAAGACCCGAAGAAGAAGCGCCGGTAGGCGGGATGCAACAGGGTGAGGAGAGAGTGACGATATGAGCCTTTACAAGCGGCTCCACGAGGTTCAAGGCGGCGGCGCGCAACAGGGCAACCGGCGACGCGACCCCGTGCTCGACGAGCTCAGGCAGAAGATCCATCACCACCTGATCGACGAGCTGGGACCCATCCTCTACGACAAGCGCCTGTCGGAGGAAGACCTCCGCCGCCGTGTCCACGAGCAGTTGCACTCTGCGCTCGCGCAAGAGCGCGCCCCACTGTCCGCGGCCGACAAAGCACAGCTCATCCAGGACGTTTCCGACGACATCCTCGGCTACGGGCCGATCGATCGCCTGTTGAAGGACGACGACGTCACCGAAGTCATGGTCAACGGTCCCGAGTCGGTGTACACGGAGCGCGCCGGCCGCATCGAGAAGACGAGTGCGAGCTTCGTCGACGAAACCCACCTGCGCCGCATCATCGACAAGATCGTCGGTCAGGTCGGCCGTCGCATCGACGAGTCGACGCCAATGGTCGACGCCCGCCTCCCAGACGGTTCCCGCGTGAACGCGGTGATCCACCCCCTGGCGATCGGCGGACCCTTCCTCACGATCCGAAAGTTCTCCAAGGATCCGTACCAGATCGACGACCTCATTCGGTTCGGCACGCTCAACGCCCACGCCGCGCGCTTCTTGCAGGCCTGCGTCGTCGGCCGCCTCAACTGCATCGTCTCCGGCGGTACCGGCACCGGTAAGACGACGACCCTCAACGTGCTGTCATCGTTCATCCCGGCCGACGAGCGCATCGTCACCGTGGAAGACGCGAAGGAACTCCAGCTCCACCAGGACCACGTCCTCGCGATGGAAGCTCGCCCGCCGAACATCGAGGGCCGGGGCCAGGTCACGATCCGCGACCTCGTGAAGAACTGCTTGCGTATGCGTCCCGACCGCATCGTCGTGGGTGAGTGTCGCGCCGGAGAAGCGCTCGACATGTTGCAGGCCATGAACACCGGCCACGACGGTTCGATCACCACCGTGCACTCCAACAGCCCCCGCGACACCCTCGCTCGTCTCGAGACGCTCGTGCTGATGGCCGGCTTCGACCTTCCGGTGCGAGCGATCCGAGAGCAGATGGCGTCGGCCCTCGACCTCATCGTGCACCTCACCCGCCTTCGTGACGGCACCCGCCGCGTCACCCACGTGACCGAGGTGCAGGGCATGGAAGGCGACGTGATCACGCTGCAGGACATCTTCCTGTTCGATTACGGCATGGGTGTCGACGAGCACGGGCGTTTCCGCGGCCACCTGAAGGCCACCGGTGTGCGTCCGAAGTTCGCCGAGAAGCTCGCCGACCTCGGCATCCGCCTTGGCCCCGAGGTGTTCCAGCCGGAAGCCTTCGCCCGCAAGGCCGTAGGCGCCCGATGATGAGGTCCGTGCGGCGCGCCACTCGCGCCGCGGCCGCCGCAAGCGCCACGCTTGCGGTCCTCGTCGTGGTGGCTCCGCCGCCCGCGGGCGCCGCCGCGCCGGCGGCCGGAAGCGGGCGCGTCGTGCAGTTGGTCGAGGTCAACAGCGTCGATCTCAACAAGGTGCAGGTGGTCTTCCGTTACGACGGCGCCGCGACCGACATCTCCAACCTCACCGTCACCGAGAACCTCAAGTCGGTGAAGCCGGATGCGGCCAAGTCGTTGACGGATGCCAAGCGACCGTCCGGGATCGTTTTCGTGGTCGACACGTCGGCTTCAACCGACGCGTCGGGCGCGCTCGCCGAGGCCCGGAATGCGATAAAGGCGCTGCTGCCCAAGATCCCCCAGGGCACGCAGGTCGCGCTCGTCGCCGCGGGGCTCGACGCCCTGCTGGCACAGCCGTTCACGAGCGAGACGACGCTCATCGAGAAGGCGATGGCCAAGCTCACCCCCCAGGGCGATGGTGGTCTCTGGGAAGGTGTGGCGCGCGCCACCAATGAGTTGAAGGCCCAGCCGACGATGGTGGGCTCGATCGTTCTCCTCACCGACGGCAACAACGGCAAGGGCGCCACGTTCAGCACGGCCAAGGGCCGGGCGATCGACGTCGGCGCGACCGTGTTCGGGGTTGGCGTCGGGGGCAAGGTCGGTAGTGAGCCCCAGGATCTCGCCTCGGCGACGAACGGCACGTTCGCGACGACCGACAAGGCGGCCGACGTGACGAAGCTGCTCACGGGCATGGCGCCGCAGCTCACCGGTCTTTACACGTTCACCTACAAGTCGTCTGAGACGAAGGGCGTGACCGACCTCAGTCTCGCGGTTGGCGATGCCAACACGACCGCCTCCTACATCGTCGGATCCGACGCTCGGACGCGCGCGTTGGCGTTCCAGCCGCCGGTGGAGACCAGCGGCGTGAAGGCGCTGCAGAACGACCTCGGGAAGTACCTGGCCATCGTGCTCGGCCTCTTGGCCGCGGGTCTGGCCGCCTTCGCCGTCATCAGCATCGCGGTGAAGGACCAGACCGGTCTTGCTTCCGTGCTGCAGCCGTACTCCGAGGGCTACGTCGGTCGTCAGAGTGATGACGACGATGACGAGCCGGAGCAGGGCATGGCCCAGACGGCAGTCATGCAGCGAGCCGTCGAGATGACTCGGCAGTTCGCCGAGAGCCGCGGCTTCCTGACGCGGGTCGAGGGCGCACTCGAGCGAGCGAACCTTCCGCTGCGCGCCGCAGAGGCCATCTTCTTCTACGTGGCCGCCGCCTTCGTGGTTGCGCTGCTCGCGATCGTGATCACCCGTAGCCCGTTCCTCGTGCTCATCGTGGTCGGCGTCGTGGCGCTGATCCCACCGGCGGCATTGAACTTCTTGTCGAACCGGCGCAAGCGTCAGTTCGAGACGATGCTTCCCGACACTCTGCAACTTCTGTCCGGCACCTTGCGCGCCGGCTATTCGATGATGCAGGGCGTCGAGGCAGTGTCCCAGGAAGTGTCCGAGCCGATGGGCCGAGAGCTCCGTCGAGTGGTCACCGAAGCCCGCCTCGGCCGGCCGCTCGAAGAGTCGCTTGATGCCGTAGCCGAGCGTATGGACAGCCCTGACTTCGGATGGGCCGTCATGGCGATTCGCATCCAGCGCGAGGTTGGCGGCAACTTGTCCGAGCTGCTGATGACGGTCGCGGAGACGATGACGCAGCGCGAGCGACTGAAGCGCGACGTGAAGTCGCTCACCGCCGAAGGTCGCATCAGTGCGTACGTTCTCGCCGTGCTCCCAGTGGCCCTTGGGTTCGCCATGTACGTGTTGAACCCCGAGTACATGTCCGTCCTGTTCGACGAGACGATCGGCAAGATCGCTCTCGGGGGCGGCATCGTGATGATGGTCGCCGGCTTCCTCTGGATGCAGGCCATCGTGAAGATCGACGTGTGAGAGGGTGACCATGTTCCTTGCCGAGGTTTCCGGAACCGGGTTGCTGGCCGTCGTCGGCATCGGCGCCGCCATCGGACTCGTGATCTTCGCCTTTGGGGCGCAGGCCGACGAGCGATCGATCGTGCGCAGCTCGTTGCGCCAACTGGATGGCTACGAGGTCGAGAACGTTCGCGACCAGGAGCTGCTGAACCCGTTGCGCGAGCGCGCGATCGGACCTGCGCTCCAGAGCCTGACCGACTTGGGCCGCCGGTTCACTCCCGTCGGCTACGTCGACAAGGTCCGCATGAAATTCGTCTACGCCGGCGAACCGAATGCAGACGCGGTCGATCGTTACCTCGCGACGCAGGTGCTCGGGATCGCAGTCGCGGTTGTCGTCTCGATCTTTGCGATTGTCACTCTCACCGGCTTGTTCCGCATGTCGGTCATCGTCCTCATGCTGCTCCTGGGCGTGTTGGGCCCGTCGGCCACGCTCAACCGCAAGGTCGCTGACCGCCAGCATCAACTGCGGATCAAGCTGCCCGACATCC
The DNA here is from genome assembly GCA_041166685.1 of Acidimicrobiaceae bacterium. Classification (GTDB taxonomy): domain Bacteria; phylum Actinomycetota; class Acidimicrobiia; order Acidimicrobiales; family JACDCH01; genus DASUCS01. The sequence goes on from JBEEGD010000076.1 coordinate 5,626, forward strand.
TCGACCTCCTCACGATCAGCGTGGAAGCCGGCCTCGGCTTCGAGCAGGCGCTCGACCGCACGGTGTCGGCTGTCCCCGGACCGCTCTCAGAAGAGTTCGCCCGCATGCTCGGCGAGGTACGAGCGGGTTCCACTCGAGCCGACGCCATGCGCGCCTTGGAAGTGCGCTGCAACGTTCCTGAGGTCAGGTCCTTCGTCCTTGCCATCCTGCAAGCCGACACATTCGGTGTGTCCATCGGACGCGTGCTGAGGGCCCAAGCCGACGAGATGCGCGTGAAGCGTCGTCAGCTCGCGCAGGAGCAGGCGCAGAAGGCGCCCGTGAAGATGTTGATCCCGATGGTCTTCTGCATCTTCCCGGCGCTGTTCGTGATCGTGCTGGGCCCCGCCATCATCAACATCTACCGCACGTTCTGAACGTCTCGCGGCTGCGTCAGCCGCCCTCGCTGGCGGCGCTGGTCGGTGGGGTTGTTGCTTTCGTGTCGCTGTTGATCGGCCGTGGGCCGCTCAACGACAACAGCTTCCTGACGCACCTCGCGACAGGGCGGCTCATGTGGGCCACGCACCACATCCCGCACCACGATCCGTACTCGTTCACCGCGGTCGGCAAGCCCTGGGTGGTGCAGAGCTGGCTGGCGTCATTGTTCTTTGGCGCCGCCGATCGATGGTGGGGGCCTGGCGGCGTGCTCCTCCTCGTCGGCGTCACGTCGGCGATCGTCGGCGTTCTCGTCTGGAAACTCACCGGCGCGGCGGGTTCCCTCCTGGGCCGCCTGCTCATCATGGTCCCCGTCCTCGTCATCGGGATCGACGCGGGGTGGGTCGAGCGGCCGCTGCTCTTCGGACTCGTCGCCCTCGGTCTCGTGTTACTGGCAGCGGAGGGGAGGCTCGACCCGCGCTGGCTCGTACCGACCATGTGGTTCTGGGTGAACGTCCACGGCTCGTTTCCTCTGGGTCTCGTCGCACTGGCGTTGTTGGCGCTCGGCCGGAAGATGGACGGTGCGTCGCCGCAAACCGAGCTCGCCGCACTCAAGTGGGCGGGCATCGGCACGCTCGCCGCCGCGATCAACCCGCTCGGTCCGAGGCTGCTCGTGTTCCCCCTCGAGCTGTTGCGCCGGCAGGACGTGCTGTCGAACGTGCTCGAGTGGCAAGCGCCCAAGTTCACGCACATCGGCCAACGCGCTTTTCTGGCCGAGGTCGTGCTGGCCATCATCGTCGTCGCCCGCCGGCCGGCGTGGCGGACGGTGCTTCCTCTGGCCGTGTTCACCGCGGCCGCATTGCTCGGCGCTCGCAACGTGGTGATCGCGGGCACCGTCATCGTTCCCGGACTCGCGGTCGGGCTCTCCGGCCTCGGCGACCTGACGGGGGAGGAGCGCAAGCCCATTTTCCGACCCGTCATGGCGACGCTCGCCGTCGTGAGCCTGCTGGCCATGGTCGTCGCCGCGGGGGGTCGCGTGTACAGCTTCAACGGCTACCCGGTGGCGGCAGTGACGTGGGCCGAGCGCAACCAAGTGCTCACACCTGACGCGCGCGTGGTCTCTCGCGACTACGTGGGCAACTATCTCGAGGCTCGGTACGGCACGAGGTTCAAGGTCTTCTTGGACGACCGGTACGACCTGTTCCCGGCCTCCCTCGTGGACGACTTCAACCTGCTGAACAACGGCAAGGCCGGATGGAGCGACGTGCTCGACCGCTACCACCCGTCAGCAGTGATCTGGCCGACGAGCGAGGCGCTGGCCCAACTGCTCGCCGAGTCGCCGCGATGGCGCGTCGTCTACACCGACCAAGAGTTCCTGATCGCACAACCGCGGTAACTGGTATTGCGCAGGCGAGGGAGTCCTAGCCGATCGAGTTTGCGACCGTGCTGAACTTCGTGTTGGCGTTGCCACCCAGCAGCGTGATGGCTGCGATGCAGACGATGGCAATCAGCGCGACGAGCAGCGCGTACTCGACCAACGAGGCGCCGCGCTCATCGTCGAGATGGGCCCGGATCCAAGTAGCGAGGAATTGAAACGACATCATGATTGGTGCTCCCACCGTTAGTGGCTGTGCAGCCACGGACCGGCTGCCAGAGCCATAGTGGCGGGCCTCTGCACCGTCCGCCATGAGGCGTCAGCCTCATTTCACCATGACCCATGCGGACTAGATGTCAACGCGCCGGGACTAGTCCTGCCATCGGGCCGGAATCAGTGCGAGCGGATGGCGCGGCCTCGATCAGCGTTGATGGCGACGGCCAGCACGACAGCTCCCAAGACCACCGTCAGGACGAGGAGGATGACCAG
>JBEEGD010000077.1:0-3460 GCA_041166685.1 Acidimicrobiaceae bacterium
TGCGCGCCGCGGGTGTTTCCCCGATACGCCGCGCTGCTCGGCACGCAGTTCGTCGCCCACCCGCCGATCGAGCCGTACACGGTGACGGTCAGCCCGACCGCCGAGTCGCATTGGTTCACGCATGGGATCGAGGCGTTCGAGACGACCGACGAGCTGTACCTGTGCGACCAGCACGGTGAGCTGACGCCGTTGCTCGAGACGCGCTGGACGGGCACCGCGACCGGATTCGAGGAAGCCGAGTGGCCCGACGACGAAGCGCGCCTCGTCGCCTACCTCCGCAAGCACGGCTCCGGTGAAGTCCTGTACCTCACGCTCGGCCACTGCCGCGGCCACTACGACATGCGCCCCCACACGGACTGGTGGCCCACCGTGGACCGCGGTTCGTGGGAACTCCCTGTGTTCGTCGAGCTCCTGCAGCGCGGGATCGGCTGGATGATCGGAATGGCACCATGACCCAACCAAGCGACGACGTCCTACGCGACCTGCATAGGCGGATGGTCCGCATCCGCGTTTTCGAAGAAGAGGCCGGCAAGCTCATGGAGTCGGGCCGAGTGCCGGGCGCCCTTCATCTCTACGTCGGTGAAGAAGCGGTGGCCGCCGGAGTGTGCGTTGCGCTCCGCGACGACGACCAGATCACGTCGACGCACCGCGGCCACGGGCATCTCGTGGCCAAGGGCGGCGATTTCAACGCGATGTACGCCGAGCTGTTCGGTCGGACCACCGGCGCATGCAAGGGCCGGGGCGGCAGCATGCACATTTCCGACCTGACCGTCGGGATGTTGGGGGCGAACGGCATCGTCGCCGGTGGTGCACCGATCGCGGTTGGCGCGGCGTTCGCAAACCGGTATCTGGACAGTGACCGAGTGGCCGTCGCGTTCTTCGGGGACGGCGCTTCGAACGAGGGCAGCCTGCATGAAGCGGCGAACATGGCCGCTCTGTGGAAGCTGCCGTGTGTGCTCGTGTGCGAGAACAACGGCTACGGCGAGTTCACCCCTCAGTCCGCCCACCAGGCGATCGTCGATGTCGCCGACCGCGCCGCCGGCTGGGGCATGCCCGGCGTCGTGGTCGACGGCATGGACGCCGTCGCCGTGTGGGAGGCAACGACCGCGGCGGTCGCGCGAGCGCGAGCCGGCGATGGTCCGACGCTCGTCGAGGCCAAGACGTACCGCTACTACGACCACGTCGGCGTGAAGGGCATGCGCATCCCGTACCGCAGCCAGGACGAGGTCGACGAATGGTTGGCGCGGGATCCGATCGCGCTGCTCGAGCTGCGCTTGTCCGAGCTCGGCGTGCTCTCCGTCGACCAGGCCGCCGCCGTTCACGACGCGACGCAAGCGGAAGTGGCCGCCGCGATCGCGTTTGCCGAGTCGAGCCCGCTCCCCGATCCGGCTGACCTGTTGGACGACGTCTACACGGAGCACGCGCGATGACGGCCACGACTACTCCCGCCTCGATCGAAGTTCGCGACCTGCCGTACCTGTCGGCCATCACCGAAGGGATGGCGCAGGCGATGCGAGCCGATCCCGCGGTCTTCCTCGCCGGTGAGGATGTCGCGGGGTACGGCAGCGTGTTCGGCATCTTCCGCGGCCTCTTCGACGAGTTCGGCGGTCGGCGAGTGATCGACACGCCCATCGCCGAGGCCGGGCTCGTTGGCCTCGGCGTCGGCGCGGCGGCCACCGGATGTCGTCCCGTCATCGACATCATGTTCATGGACTTCTTCGGCATCGCCATGGACCAGTTGGTCAACCAGGCCGCCAAGATGAAATACATGTTCGGCGGCAAGGCGACCTTGCCGCTGACGATCTGCACGATGGCCGGCGCGGGCATGTCGATGGCCGCGCAGCACTCCCAGAGCCTCGAAGCCTGGGTCTGCCACGTGCCCGGCCTGAAGGTCGTCATGCCATCCGGTGCGTACGAAGCGAAGGGCCTGCTACTCGCGGCGATCCGCGAAGACAACCCCGTCATCGTGGTGTTCAACAAGCTCTCGCTCGGCATGACCGCGGCGGTACCCGAGGAGCCGTACGAACTGCCGATCGGACAGGCCGCCGTCGTTCGCGAGGGTGACGACGTCACCGTTATTGCCCTGGGCCGGATGGTGCACGAAGCCTTGTCCGCGGCAGACGCCCTCGCCGCCGAAGGTGTGTCGGTCGAGGTGATCGACCCACGCACGCTCTCCCCGCTCGATACACCGACGCTCGCCGACTCGGTGCGCAAGACCAATCGAGCGGTCGTCGTGCACGAAGCCGTGCGCTTCGGCGGGTTCGGCGGCGAGATCGCCGCGCAACTACAAGAAGAGGCGTTCGACTACCTCGACGCGCCGATCGCGCGCGTGGGCGCGCCGTTCTCCCCCGTTCCGTTCAGCCCCGCGCTCGAGCAGCACTACGTGCCGAACGCCGCTCGCATCGCCGACGAAGTACGCCGCGTGCTCGCTCGCCCTGTCTAGGAGGCCACGATGGGTTCAACCGCCACGCTCGGCATCATCACCAACCCCACGGCCGGTGGTGACATCCGCCGCGTGCTTGGCCCCGCGTCGACGACGACCGCTCGCGACAAGGCGCTGGTGGTGCGCCGGGTGGTCGCGGGCGCGATCGAGTCGGGCGTCGAGCGCTTCCTCTTGCTCCCGGACCGCGCCGGTATCGCACGACGAGCCGTGAGCGGTTTCGACCGCGCCACGTTCGAGTGGGCCGAGCCGCCGAGGTTCGCCGACGCGCGCGACACCGTCGCGGCCGCGCAGTGGATGGCCGAGCAAGGCTGCGGCTGCGTTGTCGTTCTCGGTGGCGACGGCACGAACCGAGCGGTCGCGACCGGATGGCGCGACGCGCCGCTCGTACCGGTGTCGACGGGAACCAACAACGTCTTCCCGGTGAGCGTGGAGGCGACCACCGCCGGCGCCGCCGCGGGCCTCGTGGCCACCGGAACCGTGCCGCTGGTCGAGGTTGCCCACCGCAGCAAGCTCATCACGCTCGAGATCGAAGGCGAAGCCGACGATCTGGCTCTGGTCGACGCGGTGCTGGTCGACGGGCGCTTCACCGGCGCGGGTGCGGTCGATGATCCGGACGCTCTACGTCACGCGGTCGTGGCCCGAGCCGAGCCCGCGGGGGTCGGGATCTCACCCGTGGCCGGCATGCTCCTGCCCAGCGCAGCTGACGACGACCACGCGGTGCACGTGTCGTTCGCTTGTTCTGATGAGATCGCTACGGTGCTGCGGGCGCCGCTGCTTCCAGGTCGCTACGAGAGCGTCCATGTCGCGCGTGTCGATCGTCTCGCGCTCGGTGAGCTCGTCAGACTGCGCGGTCCCGGCGTACTCGCGCTCGATGGCGAGCGCGTCCGGCCACTGGGCGCCGAGCAACGAGTGGTGGTGCGCGTGGATCGCACCGGTCCATGGGTCGTCGACGTCCCTGCCGCGGTGGCGTGCGGAGCCAACCGCTTCGTCACGCCCGCGCTCGCCCGTGTCAGCTGA
>JBEEGD010000078.1:0-3253 GCA_041166685.1 Acidimicrobiaceae bacterium
GTTCCTGGCCCGCGACCGGCTCGGCGTCAAACCGCTCGTGTACGCGGAAACACCCGGTGGATTCGTCTTCGCTTCCGAGATCAAGGCGCTCACTGCGTCCGGACTCGTCGCGCGCGAGTTGAACGAGGGGGCGCTCCCGTACTACCTGTCGTTCTTCGCCCTGCCAGAGCCGTACAGCCTCGTGCGCGGCGTTCGGCGGCTGCCCGCGGGTCACAGCATCACGGTCGACGCGTCTGGGGCCAGGGAGCGCCAGTACTGGGACTGCAACCTGCCCGAGGAGGATGACCGGGGCCGCGATGTCTATCGGGACGAAATCGAGGAACTGCTCGAGGACTCGGTGCACCGCCGGCTCGCGAGCGACGTCCCGCTCGGTGTCCTGCTCTCGTCCGGCGTGGATTCGAGCGTGGTGAGCGCCCTCGCCGCGCGTCACGTCGACGGGCCACTGCGCACCTTCACCCTCGGGTTCGGCGACCCCGTCTCGGACGAGCGGGCTCCGGCGCGCAGCATGGCCCGCATGCTCGGTGCTCAGCACACCGAAGACCAGATCACGTCGGGTCGCGCGGCTGCGGCCTTGCCAGACCTGCTCGAGGCGTATGACGAGCCAGGCCAGTCGCTGCTCCAGACGCATTTCGTGTCCGAGCTTGCGCGGCGCGACGTGACCGTCGCCCTGTCCGGGCTCGGCGGCGACGAGCTCTTCAGCGGGTATCCCACACACGTCGTTGCGAACCTGTTCGCGCGGCTCGACGGAGTCCCGGGCCCGTTGCGCGAAGCCGTCGTCGGTGCCGCAGCCATGGCGCCCAGCAGTCGTCTGAGGCGAGCCGCAGCACTCGCCCGAATGGGTTCGGATGAGCGCGCCACGGTGCGGCTCATGCATCAGACGGGCGCCGAGCTCCGGCACAGCCTGCTCGCGCCGGATCTCTGCGCAGCCGTCGACCTCAGCGCTCCCGCTCGGCACCTCGAGGCCCACTTCGAGCGGGCGACGGGTCAGCACCCCCTCAACCGGATGCTCTACGTGTACCTCAAGACTTATCTCCCAGACGAACTGCTGCGCGCCAGCGACGCGATGAGCATGGTGCACTCGCTGGAGCTCCGCACGCCGTTCCTGGACTACCGGCTCGTCGAGCGCGCGATGCGGATTCCGGCCCGACACAAGATGGCGTGGAAGACGGGCAAGCTGTTGTTGCGGGATGTCGGCGAGCACGTCCTGCCGACCCGTTTGAGCGCGCAAAAGATGGGCTTCTCGCTGCCCCTTGCGCAATGGTTGCGAGGCGACCTGCAGGAGAGCGTCCGCGACGTTCTCGCCTCGACAGCCGTAGCTCAGCGCGGAATCTTTGATCCGGCCGCTGTGGACCGAATGGTCAAGGACTGCGTCGCCGGCGATGACCGGCTCGTGCAGCCGGTGATGATGCTCTACTGCTTCGAGTCGTGGGCCCGGCGCTGGCTCGACGAGGCGGGGAGCGCCAAGAATGGGCAGCTACCTTCAGCAATCACATTGACCGATTCAAGGGAAGCGCCGTCGACAGACCTCTCCGTGGTGGTGGTCAACTGGAACACGCGCGAGCGGCTCCACGCCTGCCTCGCGTCGCTCGAGAGCCACCTGTCCGGGGTCGACCACGAGGTGATAGTGGTCGACAACGCGTCGAGTGACGGCAGCCCCGACATGGTCGAGGAGCGCTTTCCTTCAGTGCGCCTCATCCGGAACGAAGACAACGTCGGCTTCGGCCGCGCCAACAATCAGGCAATGCGAGTCGCGGACGGCAAGTGGTTCCTGCTACTGAACAGCGACACCGAGCTGTTCGATGACTCGGTCGCGGCTCTCTTCACGTCGATCCAGCACGAACAGGACATCGGCGTGGCGCACTGCAGTTTGCAGTTTTCGGACGGGAGGCAACAGCACTCGACCTACCGCTTCCCAAGCCTCAAGCTGGCTCTGCTGGAGGACCTCGGCCTGTACAAGTTCATGTCGGACAAGCGTGCGGGCGAGGCGCTGCTCAGCGGCTATTGGGAATACGACGAGGAGCGAGACGTCGATTGGGTGGCGGGTGCGTTCATGCTCATGCCGAGAGCCGTCTTCGAAGCGACGAACGGCTTCGACGAGCGGCTGTTCATGTACGGAGAGGATCTCGAGTGGTGCCAGCGGATCCGCGAACATGGGTGGCGGATCCGCTTCTTTCCCCAAGCCTCCGTCACGCACTACGACCACACCAGCTCTGATATCCGCTGGGGCGACGAGCGCATTGCCATCTGCCTCATGCGCCAGCGCGACATCTACCAGGAGCGCAATGGCCTGGCCCGGACGTCTGCGCTCATGGGCATAAGGATCATCGGCGCGGCGCTGCGGACGGCCTATTACACCGTGCGTAGCCACGTCGGGCCGCGCACCGGCGCCTACCGCGACATGCGGAAATTCACCTCGCGCTCCCTCGCGGCGTTGTTGCCTCTGCTATTGCGCCGATGACCTGGGACTACTACGGGGACCCGCGTCCGGACATCCAGCGGCTCGTGCATCCGGAGGCCCGCACGTTCCTCGATGTCGGGTGCGGGCAGGGGGCTTTCGCCGGCGCGCTGAAAGAGGCCGGGGCGAGCAAGGTCGCGGGAATCGAGCTCACGCACGAGGCCGCCGAACGCGCCCGCACGCGGATCGATGTGCTGGTGGAGGGCGACGTCAGGGATGTCGATCTGCCCTTCGAGCGTGAGGAGTTCGACTACATCGTGTTCGCGGACGTGCTCGAACACGTTCCGGAGCCCGAGCGCGTCCTGCGCCGGATGCTTCCGTTCCTGAAGCCCGGCGGGAGGGTCGTGGTCAGCGTGCCGAACATGCGCTTCTACATGGTCCTGCTGCGACTCGTGTTCGATCGCTGGTCGTACACGGATTCCGGTGTGCGGGACCGGACCCATCTCCGCATCTTCACCCGCCGGAGCTTCGTCCGCATGCTCAACGACGAGGGCTTGGCGGTGGAGCGGCTGGAGCGGAATTACCGCTTGATCGAAGACCAGTCGCGGATCGGCCGAGTAGGCGCGTTGGCGACACGCGTGGCGCGCAAGACGGTGGCGCCCCTCTTGTTCCGTGACCTGATGGCGTTCCAGTACGTGGCTGTCGCGCGGCTCGATCCGCCGACTCGCTGACATGCGAATCCTGCTGATCGGGCCGGCCGTCGGCGGCGGGGAGGGCGCATACATGGATCTGCTCCGCGCGCACCCGCCTGACAGTGTCGAGTACACGTCGACCGGCGGCTTTCACACCGGGGCCCCG
>JBEEGD010000079.1:0-3582 GCA_041166685.1 Acidimicrobiaceae bacterium
GCCCCGCCGGCGAAGACGTTGACTCGGCCGCCACCCGACGCCTTGGCTCGTCGCGCCGCGGTCTCGGCCTGCAGCAGGCACGCATCGAAGGCCATGGCCCCCGACGGGGCGAGCGCCACGCCGACCGACGCCGTCACCGCGATCGGTAGGTCGGTCTCGGCAAGGCGAACCGGGGCATCGAAGGCACGAATGGTCCGCATCGCGATCGACCTGGCGTCGGCGGTGGTCACGTCCTCGCACACCACCACGAACTCGTCGCCTGCGAATCGCGACACGATCGCGCCCACCCTGGCGACGGTGTCATGGCCGCGGAACATTGTGGCCAGGCGGCGCCCGACCTCGACGAGGACCTCGTCGCCGCCTTGGTGCCCGAACATCTCGTTGATCTCGCGGAACCGGTCGATGTCGATGACGAGCACCGCGGTCGACCATCGGTACCGCCCGGCCCGGGCGAACGCCGACACCGCTCGAAGGTCCAGTTGGGCGCGGCTCGCCAGGCCGGTGAGCTCGTCCTGCAGGGTGCTCTCCGAACCCGCGTTGTGCCGTAGTGCCTCGAGAAGTCGCCCGTCCCGGTCCTCCAACGCCTCCATGAGGCGGTACTGGATCTGGGCATGCAGCTCGTGGTCGACCACCCGGGGCGTGGTTGTCATCGATCGGTGCCCCCCGACTGCATCCGTTCCACGAAGGTGGCGGCGTCGATGACGTCGGCGTAGATCGGGAAGATCTCCTCACAGAAGAACGTGTGCTCGAACGACGTCCGTGGGGCGGTGCAATCGGCCAGGATGCTCACGCGATAGCCGAGGTCGACAGCGGAGCGAGCGGCCCCGTCGACGAAGAGCGACGTGATGGCGCCGGCCAGCACCACGTCGCGGATGCCGGCGAGTCGCAAGCACTCGTCCAGCCTGTCGTTCGCGAACACATCCAAGCCCCGCCGGCCGCGGATCTCCGTCATCCGATCTGCGAACGGCGCGAACGCGTCGATCGTCTCCACCCCACCGGCGCCGGCCCGCAGCAGCCCTCGATCACGGATCGCCGCCAGCACGCCGACGGGCTCGACCAGCTCGGCGTAGCCATCCGAGAAGGTCAGGGGCGTCGACAGCACCAACGGTGCCGCCGCCGGAAGGGCCCCGAGGAGGACGAGTGTCCGGTCCAGGGCGACGTCCAGCGAGGCGGCATCCTCGACGAGATCCCGAAAGCCCCCCTCGGGGGCGAAGAAGTCGTTCTGGTAGCCGACGAGGACCAGCGCCGTGGTTGTCGAGTTCATGACGGCGAATCACCCCATGGAGTCCGTTTTCGTCGACCTGCCGGCACGACGCGCGCCCGTTCGAGGGAGCGTCATCGCGTCGCGCGAGCTTCCCCCGCCTATCGCCGAATACCTCGCAACACTGAGCAGGAATCGTTGTACTTCTTGTAGAGGTCACCTACGGTTCGCGTGTGGCCATGCGCATCGGCGAGCTCGCCCGGAGGACGGGCGTGGGCGTGAGCACGCTCCGAGCCTGGGAGTACCGCTTCCGCTTCCTCGTCCCGCAACGATCGGCCGCGGGCCATCGCCTGTACGACGATGCGGACACCGAACGCGTCGACGCGGTGGTTCGCCTGGTCGCCGAGGGCCTCACCCTCAGCGCCGCCATCGCCCGCGTCGCCAGCGTGGGCACGTCCGCGCTGCCCGAGGGCGAGGCCGACGCGTTGCTGTACAGCCAGGTCCTCCAAGCCGTCAGCGAGGGAATCTGGGTCATCCGGGACGGGCGGACCCGCTACGCCAACCGGCGCATGGCCGAGCTCATGGGGTACTCGGTCGACGAGCTCATCAAGCTTCCGATCCTGGACATCTTCGAGCCGGAGGAGCTGCCCGCCATCAAGGACCGAACAGCCCTCGTGCGGGGCGGCCAACGGGTGCGCTTCACACAGAAGCTCCGTCGGGCCGACGGATCGACCTTCCTCGCCGAGGTGAACACCACGCCGCTGTTCAACCACGCCGGCCGCTACGAAGGTGCCGTCGCGCTGGTGAGCGACGTCACCGTGCGAACCGAGGCCGCGACCCACACTCACCTCCGCGCCGCCCTGCTCGACTCGATCGGCGAAGCCGTCATCGCGACGACCGCGGGCGGCAGGGTCATGTACATCAACGCCGCCGCCGAGCGCCTCCTCGGTTGGCGCGCACCTGACGTGGTCGGCAGGCACAGCCGGCACCTGTTCCCGGAGGCGGACGGAGCAACGGAGGTAGGGAACGTCGTGTCGTCGCTCCGCAAGGGCGAGCGCTACATGGGACGGCTCGACATGTCCCGGCACGACGGCAGCCGATTCGACGCGCTCGTGACCGCCGCGCCGGCCCTCGACGCCCACGACGAGCTCGTCGGGTTCGTCGCGGTCATCACAGATCAGACCGAACACGACAGGCTCGGCCGTGACCTGCAGACACGAGAGCGACAAGCGGACACGGTCGCGTTGCTCGGTGTGCGGGCGCTACGTCAACGAGCGCACTCACCCGCCGGTTTGACCTTGGTCCTCACCGAGGCGGTCGAAGCGACCCGGCGACTCCTCGACGCGGATCAGGCCGCGGTCCTCGACGTGATCGTCGACACCGACGAGCTCGAGGTGCGGGCCGCGTCCCCGCCGATCGACGAGTCCATCTCTCTTCCATCAGGCAGCCGATCCTTCGCCGGCTACACCGCGCTCGCCCGCAAGGTCGTCCTGGTCGACAACACCGAGCTCGACCGACGATTCGACATCCGCTCCGCGCACGGCGGCGATCGGGCGGCGTCCGCCATCGGCGCGCCCATCTACGGACCGGACGGCATCGTCGGCGTGCTCATCGCCGAGAGCTGGACGCCGAACAGGTTCGACCAGGGCGACGCCCACTTCATCCAAGGCGTTGCCAACATCATCGGAACCGCACTGCTTGCCCTGCCGATGTCTCGCGACCTCACAGATGGTGTCGAAGGGGCGCTCGACCCGTTGCGGACAGGCATCGAGCTGGAGTGAAGCGTTGGTCACCCGGTGAAGAGGCCCCGTCTCACCGGATCCCGGCAGGCATCACAGCGGGAGCCCGGCCAACGTCGAACGCCGGCTCGGCCGGACCCCCACGAGGTCGTTGCACGCGCCGCCGTGGTGGGGGACCAGCGTCACGCGCCGATTCGCCCTCGGGAGCTCGAAGACCTCGTAGCCGAGCTCCGCGATGAGCGCCACGGTGTCGGGCGCGTCGGTGCCATCCCCCGCGTTGCGCTCGAAGAGGATGACGTCGGGCCCCTCCGCCCGGAGCAGGTCGGCGGCGGCGCGGAGGACGACAGGCTCGTGGCCTTCGATGTCGAGCTTCAGGAGGCGAGCGCCGGCGACGCCGTCGGCGGCGAACTGGTCGCCGGCGTCCACCGTCCGCACGGGGACGTCGACGCGCTCACCGTACGTGCGCTCGAACGACGCCCCGCCGAAGTGCCCGACCGGCACGTGCAGCGCGGTCTCGCCGGCCCGGTCGGAGAGCGCCACCTCGTGGAGGGTGACGTTGCCGAGCGCGTTCTCGGCGATCGAGCGGCGGAGGTTGGCGGCGACGCCGGGCTGGGGTTCGTAGGCGACGACGTGCCCGCCGGG
>JBEEGD010000080.1:0-7107 GCA_041166685.1 Acidimicrobiaceae bacterium
ATCACCAACCCGAACACGCGTCTCGCTTCCTCCGTTATGGGGGCACGGGTGATCGGGATGCGATCGCGAAAGAGGGGTTCGGTCGGCAGATCCGCGGCAGGGTCTGGGGTTGTGCCGATGCTTGGGCCGGCCGGCGGTTGGATCGGATGCTCGACCCGAGGCGGGGGCGGAGGCGGAGGCGCGACCGGTACCGACCCACCCGGGTGGATGCCGAGCGTGGACGGTCCGCTGGCGATCGAGACTCGGGTGCGGTCCGAACGGGGCGGGACCGCGACAGACCCCGCCAACACAATCGCAAGGGCGACGAACAGAAGGCGGTACGTGCGCTGTCCGCCCATCGTCCGAAGTGCCCTCCCGATACTCCTCGTCGACCCCGGCCGGACGGCCCCAGCGCCGTCCGAACGTTCATGATGCATTCGCCGTGCGACGACAGCTTTCCTGCCGGACTTTCCACCACGGTTACCGTCCACGCCGTGGACGACGCCGCGGCCATGGGGCTGGCCCTCGAGGAGGCCCGAGCGGCGACGGCCCACGAGGACGTGCCGATCGGAGCAGTGGTGGTGGTCGGGGGCAGAGTGGTTGCCCGCCGGCACAACGAGCGGGAACGTTCGGGCGACCCGACGGCTCATGCAGAGCTGCTCGCGGTGCGCGATGCCGCCGCGGCCGTCGGTGATGGCTGGCGGCTCGTCGACGCGACGGTGGTGGTGACCGTCGAACCGTGTCCGATGTGCGCGGGCGCGCTGCTCGCGGCACGTGTCCGGCGACTGGTGTTCGGCGCGCCCGACCCAAAGGCGGGCGCATGCGGCTCGCTCTACAACTTGTGCACCGACCCGCGACTGCATCACGAGATCGAGGTGGTCGCGGGTGTGCGCGGCGCGGAATCGGCCGCGCTCCTCGAGCAGTTCTTCGGGCACCTGCGAGAAAGCCGGCCCGTGGACCCCCGGTAGTGTCAGACCCGGAGGGTTGCCTGAGTGGACGAAAGGGGCGGCCTCGAAAGCCGTTGTGGCCTCCGGGTCACCGTGGGTTCAAATCCCACACCCTCCGCTCACTCGCTCACCTGTTCACGCGGTGGTCTTCAGTTCCACGGACGCGCGGTAGAGCTCGTCGCCCATCCAGGTGCGGAGGAGATCGAGGGCGGCATCGTTCGACAAGTGCAACCCGTCGAACCGCACGTTGGGGTCGTAGGGCAGGTGCCCGGCCTCCTTCCGCGCGACCTCTTGTCTGAACGGCGCGATTCGCACCGACGGGAACGACGCCGCGATCTCGCGGTTCAACTCGTTGATGCGCCGCGATCGGTCGGGATCGTTGGTCGTCGGGGTGCCATGTCCGGGTATCACCGCGCCCGGATTGGTCTTGTCGGGCACCCAATGGGCGTCGGCCACGTCGGGCCAGAGCACGGGCACACCCAACGACGCGAGATGCGACAACGCGGTTCGGGCTGCACTCCGGTACGCGTCGTCCAACACTCGGTCGCCGAGGTGACGCCATTGCTGGTCGCCGGGTAACTGCCAGTCGGCAAGGTCGGGATAGCCGACGCTCAGCAGCACGACGTCCGGACGGAAGTTCACTCCACCATCGACGGCCGCCTTGAACTTCGACCCGCAGTTGTCGGATTGCTCCCATCCGTCGCGAAAGCGGACACGTCCATCGATCAGCCCGCACCCCGGCGCCTGCGCCGCTTGCAGCACCGTCACGCGGCCCGAGTCGCTCTGGAAGGTGTCAAAGGCGCGACCCCACACCTCTGCGGTGGAGTCGCCGATGACGAACACTCGAAGGGCATCGCCATGGAGGTCCGCGAGGTGGTAGGTGGGCGGAGTGCTGACCGGCACGGACACCCCAACGAGAAAGCAAGCCGCCGCGGCCGCGCCCACCAGCGCCGTTGAACCCGGCAGCACGCCGCCACGACGGAAGGGCCATTCCACGAGGCTGAAGCTGACGTCCGCGGCGGCGAGCGTCACGGCCGCGCGAAAGCCGAAGAGCGCCCAACCGTCGAGTCCGGTCCGGTCTGGGGTCAACCACAGGAAGATCGGCCAATGGAACAAGTAGACCCCGTAGCTGATCCGGCCGAGCCACGTGAGCGGCCGAACGCTGAGCAGTTGCGGCAGACGTTGGCCGCGCGTCGCCCCATAGATGAGCGCAGCACTTGCGACGGCCACACCCGCGAGTCCGCCGGAATAGAGCCACGCGTCCTGCTGGCGCGCGAACCCCCAGAGGGCCAGCGTGCCGCCGAGGCCGAGCCAACCGACGACGTCCGGCCAGCGACTGCGATCGTCGGGCCCGGGGTCCTTCGTGCGCAGGAACCAGATGGCCAGCAGTGCGCCGACGAGCAGCTCGAGGGCGCGCGTGTCGGTGCCGTAGTACACGCGAATTCGATCGTCGTGCACGAGTAGTTGCGACACGAGACTGCCCGCCGTCAGAGCTATGAGCACACCCGTGAGCACGCCGCGCGTGCGACGCAGGCAGAGGCTGACGAGCAGCGGAAACAACAGGTAGAACTGCTCTTCGATCGCGAGCGACCAGTAGTGCTGGATGGGTGAGGGGTCGGCCACCACCGCGGCATACGTGCCCTGCGTGGCGATGAAGCGCCAGTTGAGGACGAACCCGAGCGCGGCTCGAACATCGCCGATGTGCCCGAGGCGCTGCCGTTGCGGAACGAGCACCGCGATGTACACCAGGATTCCTGCGACCGCCAACGCCGAGGCTGGCAGCAATCGCCGGGCGCGGCGAGCCCAGAAGCGACGCAGTCCGATCGACCCTCGCATCGCGTGTTCGTTGAGCAACAGCGTCGCGATGAGGAAGCCCGACAGCGTGAAGAAGGTCGAGACGCCGAGGAAGCCACCGCGCGCCCAGTCGAATTCCTGGTGGTACACGAGGACCGCGGCGACGGCCAGGCCTCGGACACCGTCCAGCGCCGGCCAGCGGTGGACGGGCCCGCGCGGCATCGGCCGCAGGCTAGGCGGGTCGGCGTTTACGCAGTGAACCCTTACCATTCCCGCGATGCGAATGGGCCCTCACTCGATGCTCGGGAGCGATCCCGACGCGGTGAAGGGCTCAAAGCTGGAGCGAGCGCTCATCCGGCGCGTCTGGCGATTCGCCCACCCCTATCGAGCGATGCTCGTCGGCTTCCTCATCACGATCGTGGTCGAAGCGTTCGTCGGCATCGGACCGCCGTTGCTCATCAAGCGCATCCTCGACGAGATCACTGGCGCCAAAAACGAGAGCCTCGTCACCACCCTTGGGCTGCTCATGGTCGCCTTCGCCTTCGCCGACGCGCTGCTGTCGCTGGGCGAACGGTGGTGGTCGGCACGCATCGGTGAGGGACTGATCTTCGACTTGCGCGTGGCGCTGTTCGACCACACGCAACGAATGCCCATCGCGTTCTTCACCCGCACCCAGACCGGCGCGCTCATCAGCCGCATGAACAACGACGTGATCGGCGCGCAGCGCGCGCTCACGGGAACCCTCGGCTCGGTGGTCTCGAACGCGGTGACGCTGGTGGTCACGCTCGCGGCCATGGCCTACCTCGAATGGCGGCTGACGCTGCTGACGCTCGTCCTGCTGCCGCTGTTCATCCTCCCTGCCAAGCGAATCGGACGCCAACTCCAAACCATCACGCGCGAAGGCATGAATCTCAACGCCGAGATGAACACGACGATGACTGAGCGCTTCAACGTCGCGGGCGCCCTTCTCGTGAAGCTGTTCGGACGCCATGACGACGAGGCCAGCGATTTCTCGAACCGCGCGGGGCGAGTGCGCGATATCGGAGTGCGCAGCGCGATGTACGGCCGCGTGTTCTTCATTGCACTCACGCTCGTCGGCGCTGTCGGCATCGCGGCCGTCTACCTCATCGGCGGCCGGCTCGTGATCTCCGGTGCGATCACGCTCGGCACAATGGTGGCGCTCGCCACGTTCGTTGCTCGCATCTACGGCCCACTGACGGCGTTGACCAACGCCCGCGTCGACATCATGACGGCGTTCGTGTCGTTCGAGCGGGTCTTCGAGGTGCTCGACACGCCGAGCGTCATCGTGGAGCGGCCCGGAGCGATCGATCTGGTCGAGCCGCAGGGCCGCGTCGAGCTCGACGAAGTGTGGTTCCGCTATCCCGCGGCGTCACAGGTGTCGATCGCCTCCCTCGAGGCCGATCCGCAAAGCGGCCGGGCGTTGTCGGACTCGCCCGGAGCCATGGTGCTTCGTGGGATCTCGGCGGTGATCGAGCCCGGCCAGCTCGTCGCGCTGGTGGGTCCGTCGGGCGGCGGCAAGACGACGATCAGCAACCTGATCCCTCGGCTCTACGACGTCACGTCGGGATCAGTTCGCATCGACGGTCACGACGTGCGCGACCTGACAGAGAAGTCGTTGCGCGCCGCGATCGGCGTCGTCTCGCAAGATGCGCACCTCTTCCACGACACGGTGCTCAGCAACCTGCGCTATGCCCGTCCGACCGCGGAGCTCAGCGAGGTCTATGCCGCGTGCCGAGCTGCGCAGATCCACGACGTACTCATCGCGTTGCCCGAGGGCTACGACACGGTCGTCGGCGAGCGCGGGTACCGGTTGTCCGGGGGTGAGAAGCAGCGGCTGGCGATCGCCCGCATGCTGCTGAAGGATCCGGCGATCGTGATCCTCGACGAGGCCACGAGCAATCTCGACTCGGAGAACGAAGCCGCCATTCAACAGGCGCTCGCGCACGCCCTCGCCGGCCGCACCGCCGTGGTCATCGCGCACCGTTTGTCGACGATCACCGATGCGGATCAGATCCTCGTTGTCGATGAGGGGCAGATCGTCGATCGAGGACACCACGAC
This sequence comes from Acidimicrobiaceae bacterium, assembly GCA_041166685.1. Classification (GTDB taxonomy): domain Bacteria; phylum Actinomycetota; class Acidimicrobiia; order Acidimicrobiales; family JACDCH01; genus DASUCS01. The sequence goes on from JBEEGD010000080.1 coordinate 4,801, forward strand.
GAACTGCTCGCGGCTGACGGGCTGTACGCCGAGCTCTATCGCACGTTGGTTCGGGCGGACGTCGAGCCGATCCTTTGAGCATCGGCTTCTCTGCCGCGGGCGATCACGTCGTCGAGCAGCGTTCGTTCGTTCGCTCCAAGGAGCGACAAATCGTCGGACACCAGCACCATGCCGCCGCTGTCGCCGACGGCGAGCGCCCACCGACGAACTTCCTCAGCGGTGAGGTCCGTGTGCGAGGTGCGCAACATGATGCAGTCGGGATCGTTCAGCCACAACCGCCGATGCATGAACTGGCGCGCCTCGGTGGCGCGGAGCGCGTTCGCGGTGGACGGCACCGTCGGGGTGTAGCCAGGTGCGTACGCGTGATCGTCCGGTAGTTCCCACCACGGCGCGACATCAGGGCCGATGCGCATGCCGTTGACGACGCCGATCGCTGGGCCGAGGGGCGCGCCGCAACCAAGCAGAAACGTGTCGTCGCCGGCGCCCCGACGGACAGCTTCGAATCCGGCGCGCAGACGCTGCGCGGGTGTGCGGGTTGGGTCGGCGAACCGGCCGGCCAGCCCTGGGGCGTACGTGAAGTCGAGTTTTAGATAGGTGAAGCCGGCATCGACCAGCGCGCGTGCGGTCGTCTCGATGTGCTCGATCACCTCGGGGTTGGTTGTGTCGAGCGCGTGCACCGCACCACCCCAGTGGTCGTTGACCGAAGCGATGAGTCGTCGGCCGCTGGCGTGGGTGGCGAACCAATCGGGGTGCGCGGTGGCGACCTTCGAGTCGGGTGCGGCGACGAAGGGTGCGAGCCAGATCCCCGGCGTGTGCCCTTCTGCCGCGATCGCGGAAGCGAGCACGTCGAGCGAGGACGGGAACTTCTCGTTGGTGGCCAACCAGTCGCCGATGGACGCCTGGTAGCCATCGTCGATCTGGAAGACGTCAAATGGCCACTCGGTGGCGAGCGCGAGGTTCGCGCGGATGTCATCCTCCGTCACCCGATCGAAGTAGTGGTACCAGGAGCACCACCCCACTTGATACGGCGCGTTGACACGCGCCTTGTGCGCGCGCCCTACCTCGTCGGCCCAGTGGTCGAACGATTCGTACGACCGGTCAGCACCCCGGAGCTCGCCGTTCACGAGTCTCAACGTTCCCGGGCCACCGAAGACGCGTGGTGCATCCTCGGGGCCGTCACGCAGCGCCGTGACCAGTTCACTGCGCAACTCGCCTGGCGGCGCTGGTGTCGGATCACCGCTGTGCATGTCCACGACGAGCGGGATGGCGCCGGGCACGCGCGACGGGTCTTCGTCGACGCCAACCGTCCGCCAGCAGGACTCCGACCATGACTGGTAGCCGTGGCAGAAAATCTCCACCTCAGTGTGGGTGCGGATGCGGGTGATCGTGCGAATGGCCGTGCCCGTTGCTCTTCTGCTCGAGCCAGCGTCGGAACCCGGCGGCGTTCGAGTGGATGCCGTTGAGCGTCTCGAGCTTCTCCTTGTGGACGGGGTCCACGGCGTCGAGCTCGCCTCCGAACGCGGCATCGAGCGCGTCGGCGATGTCGCGGCCGTCGCGGAACGCGGCTTCGGCCACCTCGGCCCACCTCCGCAGGATCTCTTCGGCCTCGACCAGGGTGGCCATCGGGTCGGGCACCAACCCGAAGTGCGCGAGCGCGACGCCGGTGGGCCGGCGCTCCGCGAATCGGTGCAACGAGAGGATCGCCTGCTCGAGATCGAAGTCCGGTGGAGGCGTCGACGGCCGCAGCACACCGGCGTCGGGAAGGCGGACACCGACCGCGTCTCCCGCGAACAGCAGTCCGCTCTCCGAGTCGTGGAGCGCCAGGTGGTGTTTGGCGTGACCCGGCGAGTCGACGGTGGTGAGCGTGCGGTTGGCGTCGATGGAGATGGTCTCGCCGTCCTCCAACACGTGCACGCGCTCGGACGGGGTGGGGTCGAGGCGGCCGTAGAGCGTGTCGAGGAGGTCGCCGTACACCATCGCCGCGCTCTTCACGAGCCGGGACGGGTCGACGAGATGGCGAGCGCCCTTCTCGTGCACGTACACCGTGGCGTTCGGGAAGGCGCGGGCCACGTCGCCGACACCGCCCGCGTGATCGAGATGGATGTGCGTGACGGCGATGCCGGCGAGATCGGTCGGGGCCACGTTGAGTTCGGACAGCGCCGCGAGCAGCGAATCGACCGACGATTGACTCCCGGTCTCCACCAGGATCGGCTCGCGCCCCTCGATCAGATAGCCCGCAGTGACGTTGTGCCAACCCCCGAGCAACGTGTCGATTTGGATGACGCCCGGACCGATCTCGGTGTGCAT
>JBEEGD010000081.1:0-7000 GCA_041166685.1 Acidimicrobiaceae bacterium
TCATCTCGAGCCTCTTCACGTTCGCCCGCCATGACTACGCGCCGCAAGAACCGCTGCTCGAGATCGCGTTGGTCGGCGACATCGTCATTGCGGTGGCTGCGGGCTGCCGAGGAGACTTTCGTTTCGACGGCGACGACGACCTTCCCGTCGTCGTGGACCGTGAGCGGATCGAGCGTGTTCTCGTCAACGTCTTCGACAACGCGCTGGGACACGGCCCGCCCGAAGAACCGGTCGATGTGGCGTGGTTCGAGCGTGGCTCGACTGTCGAGGTGACGGTCGGGGATCGGGGCCTCGGAATCGACGCCGACCTCCTCCCACAACTCCGGTGATCGACGGCCTGCGCGCTGACTCGACTGCTACGAAGGCCGCGAAGTTGACTTAGCACGTGGACCGGACGCCGGTTCTGCGCGGCCGCGAGACTGGATGTGCGTGCGGATTCGGCGGATGAGGTAGCCGACGGCGACGAGCGCAAGACCGGCGAAGCCGATCGCCCCCAGCGAGCCGGAGGCGCTCTGGCCGATCAGATACGCGGCTGTGCCGATCGTGGCTGCCCAGCCGATCCCGCCGAGCGCGTTCCAAAGCAGAAAGCGCGGCCACGGCATGTGGTCGGCGCCGGCGAGCCAGGACGCGACCACACGCAGACCGGGCAGCCAGCGGCCGAAGAAGACTGCGGCGGCCCCGTAGCGCTGGAAGAACGCTTCGCCGCGCGCGACGAGCCGCTGTCTTCGACCCGACCTGCGGCCGGGTCGGTCGAGCAACGGGCGCAGACCGCGTCGGCCGATCAGGTAGCCGATGTTGTCGCCGAGGATCGCCGCACTCGCAGCGACCGCGATCACCAGCGGGAGCGAGAGCTGACCCTGCGCGGCGAGTGCCCCCGCAAGGATCAGGCTCGTCTCGCCGGGGACGAGCGCGCCGGCCGACTCGGCGCCGACGAGGACGAACAGCAGCGGGTAGCCGATGTTCGCCGGCACGTTGACGATCGCCGCCAGCATCAGGCGCCGTCCGCGGCCGCCGCCGGTGCGGCACCTAGATCGTTTCTCGGCTCATGCGTGCTCACGTGACTGTTCAACGACGTCGCCGCAGATCGTCTGCCCGGCGAACCCGACACGATCAGGCGGCGTTCATGCGGCGTCGTCGAGATCGTCAGTTGCGGAGCGTCGGGCTACGTGGCCAATCGCCAGTGGAGCTGCGGCGGCTGTCGATCAGCTCGACGACCTTCGCCGAGGGCGCCGAGCGCGCGAGAGCTCTGCGGTAGGCCTCATCCTAGGACCTCGCAGGGGCGGCCACCGTTATCGTCGGAGCTTCATGACGGTCTTCCGCTGACGCATAGTTGCGCCGATGATTTCCGCGCACCGGCACCGTCTGACTGGATGACGCAGGGCACTCACTACTCCGCGGAGGCGAAACCATGAGGAAGATCACCGCAGGCCTGTTCATCTCGCTCGACGGCGTCGTCGAGGCGCCCGATCAATGGCACTTCCCGTACTTCAACGAGGAGATGGGCGCCGCCGTCGAGGCAACCCTGGGCGTCGCCGACACGGTTCTCTTCGGCCGCAAGACCTACGACAGCTTTGCCGGGGCGTGGCCGGAGCGTGAGGCGGCCGGCGAGGAGGACGCCGGCATGGCCAAGGCGCTCGGCGACGTCCGCAAGATCGTCGTGTCGAACCAGAAGCTCGAGTTCACATGGCGCAACTCCGAACAGCTCGAGGGCGACCTCGTCGAGGCCGTGACCGCCCTGAAGAACGAGCCGGGCGGCATCATCGCGCTGAGCGGTTCGGTTTCGGTCGTGCGCCAGTTGCTGGCCGCCGGCCTTCTGAACGAGCTGCACCTGCTGGTGCACCCGATCGCCGTGCGCAAGGGCATGCAGCTGTTCGGCGAGGGGGAGACGACGATCCCGTTGACGCTGATCTCGTCCGAGACCTTCAAGACCGGCGTCTTGAACCTCGTCTACGAGCCGGCCGAGTCGACCGGCGACGCCACCTACGAGGACGCCAAGGTGCACCTCGCGCAGCCAGAGCAGTAGTTCGTCTCGGCGTTCGGCAACCGGACGCCGCGGCTCCGATCGGTTCCGTGTTGACGTGTTCGGCGTCGAGCCGGAGAATCGTCTCTTCGGACCCAAGAGGAGGTCATCGATGTCCTGGAATCTCAAAGGAAGCTACGTCGAGACGTGCTCGTGCGATCTCATCTGTCCCTGCAATGCGTCGTTCGACCACGGCGCCACGTACGACTTCTGTCGCGTGGTCCTCGTCTTCAACATTCGGGAGGGCGAGATCGAGGGCACGGACATCGGCGGGCTCAAGGTTGCGGCCATTGCGGATACGCCAAAGGTCATGACCGACGGGAACTGGCGGCTGGGAATGTTCATCGACGAGCGGGCGACTGACGAGCAGGCCGAGAAGCTCACCGGGGTCTTCAGCGGGCAGCTCGGAGGTCCGATGGGAGCGCTTGCTCCGCTCGTCGGAGAGATGCTCGGCGTCGAGCGAGCGGCGATCGAGGTGCACGACGACGGGTTGCGTCACAGCGTCCGCATCGGCGACGGAATCGAATTCGAGATCGAGGACATCGTGCCCTTCGGCATCGAGACAGGCGAGCCGGTTCGGTTCGCCGGCATGTTCCACCCGGTAGCGTCGGATCTGACCATCGCGGAGGCCACACGTTCGCGGATCAGCGCCTTCGGCATCGAGTATGAGGGCAAGACAGGACTGTCGACATCCGAGTTCTCCTGGGCGGCGTGAGCCCGTGGTCGCCCCGGCGCAGGCACGAGTCGCAGGCGGAATAGGCCCCGCCGCGGCGTTCGCCGCTGCACGGGCGCGGCTCGGGCTGATCGGTCTGCTTTTTGCACTGGCTGCCGCCGGCTGGTGGTGGACCGTGGATCAGATGCGTGGCATGGACGACGGGCCTTGGACCGGTCTTGGCACGTTGGGGTGGTTCCTTGCGGTCTGGGTCGTGATGATGGCCGCAATGATGTTCCCGTCGGTCGCCCCGACGGTTGCGCTGTATTCGCACATGACGAAGGCGCGTTCTCCTGTCTCGCCGCTCCTCTTCACGGCGGGCTATCTCGTTATGTGGACCGGCGTGGGACTAGTCGCCTTTGCGACTGCACTGGCCGGGGGTCGGATTTCAGGCGACGTGCTCTCCTGGGATCGTGCAGGTCGATGGGTCGCAGGCGCGACGCTCGTCCTCGCGGCCATCTACGAACTGACGCCGGTCAAGGACGTTTGCCTGGGGAAGTGCCGCAGCCCGCTCGGCTTCTTGCTCGGCTCCTGGCGCGGCGGGCGGTCGGGCGCGCTGCAGATGGGCATGAAACAGGGCGCATGGTGCATCGGCTGTTGCTGGGCGTTGATGGCGTCATTCTTCGCGTTGGGAATCATGAGCATCGCCTGGATGGCCATCGTGGCCGGGCTGATCGCTGCCGAGAAGATGGTGCCGTGGCGTCGGGCCGCGACCTATGGGGCGGCAACGGTTCTCCTCGGGCTCGGCGTGGTCCTACTCGCTGCGCCCGACGCTATCCCCGGGCTGACAATCCCGTCGACCGGTCCGATGATGCCCGAGATGGAGCGTATGGGCCCCTAAGGGTCGACCATTTTCCATTCCCGTGTCGGCGGCGCGGCGGTTCCTCCTCGACGCGATCGAAGGTCACGCGCGCGTCGAAGATGCGCTCATAGAAATCGATCAGCCGATCCATGTCGGCTGTCAGGAACGTCATGTGGTGGAGATCGTTGAGCAGAGCCATTTGCTCGCCGCCTCAAACGCACGTTGCATTCGTAACGATGTCGTGGGAGACACCTGCTCACGCCTGAAGATTCATGCCACCTGCCATGCCGCGATCGGTCTCGTCGGGCATCCTATGGACTAGTGGCTTTGCGCTGTCTACTGGTGGATGACTCCAGGCGCTTCCTCGAAGTTGCCTCGAAGCTCCTCGTGAGGCAAGGACTCGTCGTCGCCGGTGTGGCCTCCACCGCGGCCGAAGCCCTGACCCGCGTCCGGGAACTCGAGCCCGACGTAGTGATCGTGGACGTCGATCTGGACGGCGAGAGCGGCTTCGATCTGGCGTGGCAGCTCGCCGCAACTTCAGACCGGGCTCCGACTCGCACGATTCTGACCTCGACGCGCAGCGAGTCGGACTTCGCCGAACTGGTGGCCGTGACCCCCGTGCTCGGGTTCATCTCCAAGAACGAGCTGTCCGCCGACGCTGTACGCGACTTCCTCGCCGACCGCACCCATGGCCGCGGCTGCCGGCACGAAGCGCTCGTCTACTCCTCCGAAGACGAGCTCGCCGCCGGCACGTTGCAGTTCGTGCAGCAGGGGCTGACGAATGACGACCGCCTACTTGTAGTTTTGAGAGAAGAGGGTCGCGCCGTGCTCCAACGAACGCTCGGTGGAGACGCAGCCCGGATCGAGTTCGCGGACGCTGTCGCGTGGTATCAGAGCCCCGAGCATGCGTTCGACCAATACAGCCGGTACCTCGAGGCTCACCTCTCGCACGGCGCTCCTCGTGTCCGGGTCGTCGCCGAGGTGATCTGGCCCCAAAGCTCGGCAACGGCCGATGTCACCGGCTGGAAGCGCTACGAAGCCGGGATCAGCGGCGCGATGGCTTCTATTCCGGTGTCGTTCGTCTGCGCCTACGACACACGGGAGCTGCCCACGGGAATCATCATGGATGCTCAGCGGACTCATCCAGTCGTGCGGACCGCGGATGGCGCACGGCCGAGCGCGCACTATTCGCAGCCAGCGGCGTTCATCCGCGACCTGGCGCGTGACGCGCAACCGTCTCACGGGTGACGCATGACGGCGGAGTGCACGACGGGCGAGGGCCGTGAAGACGCTCCCCCGGTGATGAAGCGCGAGTAAGCCCGACCGACGTCCAGCGCTTTCGTTGGGGCATACGCCTGGGTACTCGTCGCGACCGTCACGGTTCTCGTCGGCTCGATCGCGGTGCGCACGATCCTCGCTGCCGCGCGCAGACAGCTGTTCCCCTCCCCCGGTGGCGCGGCAGCACTCCTCCCTTCCCACGCTGCCGCGCCTGCGTGGGGGGGCCGTGTGACGCTGGAGCTGGATCCCTCAATGCTGCAGTCATAGCTTGGACGGAATTCGACTGTTACTTCACCGGGAGGCGACCGCTCGGTTTGGCTTCTCTGCGTGCGTGGCCGAAGTACATGAGCTCCCAGATCGCCTCGTCGGCGAACTCCTCGACGACTCGGTCATCGACGACGCGTTGGATGCGGAGCTCGCCGGTGAAGCGCAGATACGCCCCGTCGAAATTGACGAGCTCGGCCGCGAGCTTCTTGAACCCGTGTACACCGTCGATCATCCTGTCGCGCGTCAGATCGCTGTGCCGCGTGAAGGTGACGACATACGTCTCACCGTCGCCTTCGTAGTGATAGCGGGTGACGTTGGCGACCGGCTTCCCGGTGAGCGAGTCGACGTAGTAGTCGTCGGTTTGGAACCGTGTCAGCGTCCCGTCGTCCGCAACGATCTTGCCGCCTTTGGCGAGCATGAAGAGCGTCACGGGCGCGTAGTCGTACTTCTTGTGTGCGGTGACAGTGGAGGCGATCACCGAGTAAGGCCCGGCTTGGCCGCGGGCCCAGTACCAGTCGTTGATGATCTTCATCAGGCCGACGTTGCCCCAGTTGTGGTCGTGATAGCCGGTGCCGGTCGTTGTGTGGGTTTCGTCGCCGATCCGGTAGGACGCGATCACGGTGCCTTGCGGCACCGCGGGCAGCCAGCCGAACTCGAGATCGCGTTTCGGGCCGTAGAGCATGTACCCGGTTCCCGGCCGCCAAGGCGGGACCTGACCGACGAGCGTGACGTCCACCTCGATCTCGTCGACGCTCGCCGTGATGCGGTAGCGGTGAAGGTCGCCGCTGAATCTGTTGCCGGCGATGCGCACGTCGGCGCTGTCGGTCGCGGCCGACCACGCTTCACGGTCGAATGTCGCCAGCTTCTCGAAGCTGCGGCCGTCGGCGAGGTCGAGGTTCAGCCGGATGAGCGGCGCCAAGGGCTTCTGCGGAGACGCCAGATCCTTGTTCATGAAGACGACGACGAGCTTGGCGCCGTCCTCGAGGTGGGCGTCGAAGTACCACCACTCATAGGTGCCGGCGCGGCCGTCGGTCCGCGCTCCATCCTCGAACGGTTCGACGCGTTCCCTCGCGACCCGGTAGCGCTCGTAGTCCGCATCCGTCGATGCGAGAACGGCCAGCGGCGCGTGTTCGAGTTGGTGCAACCCATCGCGCGTCATCGGTTCGTCTCCTATGCTCATCAGCTACCCGGGGTAGGTCCCGAGCGTCACCTGCACGGTCGTCTTGGTGTCGTTCTGGCTCGTCACGGCGACAGGGACGGTCTGGCCCGGCTTCAGCTCTGCGAGCACTGCGGAGAGCAGCGCGGTGGTCGAGGTCACCTTGTGGTCAACGGAGACGATCAGGTCCCCGATGTGGATCCCCGCCTTGGCCGCCGGTCCGCTAGCGGTGAGGGAGTCGACGTAGACGCCGTTGGTGGCCTGCCCCACAGCGACACCGAGGTACGCGCGGTGCGAGTTATGGACCGTCCCGTAGGTCACGAGCTGGCCGGCGATGTCCTTGACGAGGTTGCTCGGGAGCGCGAAGCCGATGCCCGGCGCGCTGCCGCCGAGCTCGGGATCGGTGGCGGCGAGGGTGGGTATCCCGATCACGCGACCCTGAATGTCGACGAGCGCGCCGCCGGAGTTGCCCGGGTTGATCGCAGCGCTCGTCTGGATCACCGACGGCAACGTGACGTTGTTGGGCTCCTGCATCGCCTGGCGGAAGGCGCTGACGATGCCGTTGGTGACGCTCGACTGCAGACCCAGCGGGTTGCCGATCGCGATGGCGAGGTCGCCGACCTGGAGCGTCGACGAGTCGGCGAAGATCGCCGGCTCGAGGCCGGCGCCGGAGATCCTGATCACGGCGATGTCGTCGGGTGGGAACGCGCCGAGGAGCTTGGCGGCGTAGCGCTTGCCGGTCGACGTCGTAACCGTGAACGACGT
>JBEEGD010000082.1:0-2837 GCA_041166685.1 Acidimicrobiaceae bacterium
ACTATCCCGACCGCGCTCTCAACAGGTGGACGACGGCGCTGCGCGTCATCGTCGCGATCCCGATCCTGGTGGTGCTCGAAAGCGTGTCTGGTGGGCATTTCTCGGCCCGAGGCGGCGAGGTCGTCACCTACGGTGCCGGCGCGACCCTCTTCCTCGGGCCGTTGCTGATGATCGTGTTCCGGCAGAAGTACCCGCGCTGGTGGTTCGACTGGAACCTCGAGCTGCAGCGGTTCGGCAACCGAGTCCTCGTTTTCCTCGCACTCATGGATGACCGCTACCCGTCGACCGATGAGGGGCAGTCGGTGCACCTGGACTACGCCTACCCAGACACCGGCCGCGACCTGAACAGGTGGCTGCCGCTGGTCAAGTGGCTGTTGGCGATCCCGCACTTCGTCGTGTTGGTCTTCCTCTGGATCGCCGCGTTCGTTGCGGTGATTGCGGCATGGTTCGCGATCCTGTTCACCGGCCGCTATCCACGTGGAATCTTCACGTTCGTCGAGGGTGTCCTGCGGTGGACCCAGCGCGTCGTCGGCTATGCGTTCCTCCTCGTGACGGATGACTACCCGCCCTTCAGCCTCGCTGCCTGATGCTCATCCGCCTCGCGCATCTGACGATGCGCTACCGCTGGCCGATGATCGGCCTGTGGCTGCTTCTCACCGTTGTCGGAGTGTTCGCCACCAGCCATGTGGAGTCACGCTGGTACACCGCGACGGCGATCCCGGGGCAGCCGGCGTACGAGGCAAGCCAGCGAAGTCTGCATGCACTCGGTGTCGGGGATCGCGTGCCCGACGTGGTCGTCTTCCACACCGACGGTGTGGCGACTGACAACGCCGGCATTTCGCAAGGGATGCGGCAGGCCGCGGACGCCGTCCCCGGATCATTCACGAGCTCGTACTACACGACTGGCAACCTGGTCTACGTGTCGGCGGACCGCCACACGGCGTTCGAGATGATCTACCCGGCGGGGCAGGCTGGGGTCAACAAACTGAGTGGCGCGAAGGCGATCCAGGCTGCGGCCGCACGAAACTTGCCCGCCGGCATCACCGTGAACGTCACCGGCCGCGATGCGCTGGACGAGGCGGCAGCGCACGGCAAGAGCGGCGGCACCGGGGTGCTTCTCGAGGCGCTGATCGGGGGCGTCGGTGCGCTGGTGATCCTGCTGTTCGTCTTCGGCACGCTGCCCGCAGTGCTCGCGCCGATACTCATCGCCATCGCCGCGATCCTCAACACGTTCACCCTCGTCTGGGCGCTGACCTACGCCACCAATGTGTCGGTCATCGTGAAGTTCCTCATTGCCCTCGTCGGGCTCGGGTTGGCGATCGACTACTCCCTGCTGGTGATCTTCCGGTTCCGCGACGAGCTTCGCGATGGCAAGCAGGTCGAGGAGGCCCTGGTCGAGACCATGACGCACGCCGGACGCTCGGTCGTCGTGTCGGGCTCGACGGTCGCCATTGGCCTGCTGGCGATGGTCGCGCTGCCGCTGCCGCTGATCCGGGGGATGGGTATCGGCGGCTTGCTCATCCCTGCCGTGTCGGTGCTCGCGACGCTGACCCTGCTGCCGGCGATGCTGGCGGTGCTCGGGCAGCGGATCAACAGGGTGCGGGTGATGCCGCGGCGGTTCCTCGACCGAGGGCACGGTGAAGATGGCGCCTGGGGCCGATGGGCACGGTTCGTGCTGCGTCGGCCGGTCGCGGTCGCCGTAGTCGGGCTGATCCTCGTCGTAGGGCTGGCCGGTTTCGGCACGCAGCTAAAGACGGGCGAGACCGAGCTCCAGCACTTCCCGGGTGGCGGGACCGCGATCGCCGGCCGACAGATGCTCGCCGACGCCCACATCAGTCCCGGCGTCATGAAGCCGCTCAACGTGCTCGTGGAGAACGGCGGCGACCCTCAGACGATCGCTCAGCGCTTACGGGGTGTCAGTGGACTAGCAGGAGTCTCGGCTCCGGCGACCTGGCACCGCGGATCGGCGTCGCTGGTCGAGGCCTTTCCCGCGTTCGACAGCGCCTCAACCCGCATCCACGGAGTGATCGACCGGTCGAAGCTGGCGCTCAAAGGAACCAGCGGGACGCTGACCGGCGTGGCGGCGGTCAACCAGGACTTCCTGCACGCGCTCTATGGGTCGTTCCCGTACGTGATCGTCTTCGTGCTTCTGCTGACGATGATCCTGCTGACGCGGGCGTTCCGCTCGGTCGTCCTCGCCGCCAAGGCCGTCGTGCTCAACCTGTTCTCGCTCGGCGCAGCATTCGGCGTCGTCGTGATCGTCTTCCAGGAAGGCCACGGCTCCAGGCTCTGGAACGTCGGTGCGACAGGCACGATCACGGCGTATGTGCCGCTGATGATCTTTGCGTTCCTGTTCGGTTTGTCCATGGACTACGAAGTCTTCATGCTGTCGCGGATGCGCGAGGCGTACGACGAGACCGGATCGACGAACAAGGCGATCGAGTTGGGCCTCGCCCGCACCGGAAAGCTGGTCACGAGCGGTGCGCTCATCCTGATGTTCGCGTTCCTGGTGTTGTCGTCGGGTCCCGGCTTCGAGGTCAAGTCACTCGCTGCCGGTATCGCGGCGGGCATCATCTTCGACGCGACTGTCATCCGGGCCCTGCTCGTTCCTGCACTGATGCGGTTGTTCGGCGAGGCCAACTGGTGGATGCCGGATTGGACGCGGGCGGCGCTTCGACTTCCGCCGCCCGCGCCGGTCGTCCCCCCCGACATGGTCATCGTGATACCGGAGCAGAGCTCCGGCTCTCCGGCGGAGGAAGTTGTCGCCCCGAACACGGTCTGAGAATCCACGAACCGAAGGAGCTTTCATGCGGCACCTCACCGCGACCGTCGACCTC
>JBEEGD010000083.1:0-6995 GCA_041166685.1 Acidimicrobiaceae bacterium
CCACGCTCTTCGTCGAAGCGGGCCCGAAGCCAGGTGGCGAGGAACTCGAACGAGGTGATCATTGTCTTTGTGCTCCCTATTGGTTGGTGACGACCGCCCCCGGTTCTGGGGTGCTGGCTTCCTGTCACGAGAACTATCGGCGGCGGGGTGATGGCATTGAATAGGCCACTGGGCCCATTTTCGTATTGGCCCGCTTACGCTCCGTAGGGATAGTCATCGCTGACGGCGGCAACGTACGTCTGGGCAGGTCAGAAGGGTGGGATGGAAGGTCAGTGGAGCTGGATGATCCCCATGCGCACGGCCTGGAGGACGGCCTGGGTGCGGTCCCTGGCGTCGAGCTTCTGGTAGATCGACGCCAGGTGGTTCTTGACGGTCTTCTGGCTGATGTACAGCTTCGCCGCCACTTCGGGGGTCGAGCAGCCATCGGCGATGAGCTGGAGCACTTCCTCTTCCCGGCGGGTGATGACCCGCTCGTCTTCGTTGTCGGTGGGACGCTCGAGCTTGCGGAGCTCGTTCAGCATGCTCGAGGCCAGCTGAGGGGACAGGGCGGTGTCGCCACTGGCGGCCATACGGACGGCGCCGGCGATCTCCTCGGTCGAGCAGTCCTTCACCAGGTAGCCCGATGCACCGGCTCGAATGGCGGACGCCACCACCTCGGCGTCGGCGTGCATCGTGAGCATCACCACCCGAACGTCTGGCTGGGCGGCGTGGACCCGCCGGGCGGCCTCGACCCCATCCATCTCGGGCATCGTCACGTCCATGAGGATCACGTCGGGCGATAGCTCCTCGGACATCTTGACGGCTTCGAGGCCATCGGAAGCCTCGCCGACCACATCGAAACCTTCCTCGATCATCGAGCGGCGCAGGCCCTCTCGCAACATGCGGTGATCGTCAGCGAGCAGTAGCCGAATGGCCATGGGGCAACGCTACGCGTTCGAGCGCCGCAGACCGAGGAGGCTCGGCCTCGCGGGTGGCTGGACGCCGAGGAGGCAGCGCACACGCGTGCCGATCCCGGGGTCGCTCTCGACGTCCAGGGTGGCGCCGATGCTGGCCGCCCGCTCTCGCATCCCGATGATGCCGTAGGAGTCGAGGCGGCCGGCGTGACCGATCGGGAACCCCTTGCCGTTGTCGGCGATGTCGAGAATCGCGGCGTGCCCTGCGCACTGCCAGTTGATGGTGACGTGCGTTGCCTCGGCGTGCTTCTCGACGTTCGCCAACGCCTCTTGGGCGATGCGGAACATTTCGCGCTCTTGCGCGAGCGGAAGCCGCCCCGTTTCCTCGCTGCGTACGACGATGTCGAGCCTCGAGCGGTCGCGGACTCGCTGGAGATAGACGTTGAGGGTCGAGAGGATGTCGTGCTCGTCCGAGACGTCGGTGCGCAGGTCGTAGAGGGTGTCCCGGACTTCGCGAATGACGTCGCGGATGTCCGAACGCAGCTGTTCGAGCGCCGGACCCACGAGGTCGCCGCGGCCGTCGCGCTTGACGATGCGATCGAGCTCGAAGGCGAGGTACGCCAGCGACTGTCCGATCCGGTCGTGCAGATCGCGGGCAATCCTCGTGCGCTCTTCTTCGGCTCCCACGGTTCGCAACCGAGCGAACCATCGGGCGTTGTCGAGCGCGAGCGCGGCCGGTTCGGCGAAGCCTTTCAGCAGTTCGACGTCCCGCTCGGTGAAGTGCGCGGCCTCCGGATGCTCGAGCGACACGAGGCCGATCACGGCGCCCCGAGCCAGAAGCACGGTGTAGATGCCGGAGTACATGCGCGGGGCCAATCCAGGCCCGCCCGTGACGAGAAGGTTGGGCTCGGACACCGTGCCCCGTTGGTCCACCGCCGTGGCAAGCGCGGGTGGGAGATCGTCAGGGCCGATGCGTGGAGGGAGGCGGGTGCCCTCGCGGCGGGCCACGACCCAGCCCCGGTCGGTGTCATCCAGCAGCAGGACGGCCGCCGCGGTGAACTCGAAGAGATCGCGGAGGCGGCCCATCGTCGAGTCCAGCGCCTCATCGAGGTCGAGCGACGCGGGCAGCGACTGCGCGACGCGGTGCAGCGAGAAGAGCAGCGCATTCGCGTCGGAGAGCCGGCCAAGGCGGTCGAGGGCGAGCGACTGTTGGCGGTCGGCCTCACCGGAGATGCGTCGGGCGTAGCCGGCCACCAGGGCGATCAGCACCATCTCCGCCGCCCACTGCGCCGCCACCCTCCACTGGGGCTGGGGGCTGCGCACATAGTCGGGCACGGTCACCGCAACCACGGAGACGGTCGCGATCGCGAGCGAGAACACGAACCCGCGGGAGAACCCCGCCACGATGACAGCCGGGATGAGAGAGAAGACGAAGGGCGAGTCCCAGTAGCCGGTCGACACCACGACGATCACGTGGAGCGCGACCTCGGCGGCCACGGCGATGACGCTGCGGACGTCGCCCGTGACCCGTAGGGGTCGGATGGTGCGCAGTGCGGCGTAGGCGACAACCACCAAGCACCAGAGCAACGTGGTGGCGTTGTTGTCGTGGATGTCGGCGGCGCCCAGCACCAGCCCGACACCAACCGTTCCCCAACGAACACCGATGATCGCCGGCCGGAACGGCGCGAGGCTGTCGCGCTGGTCGGCCAGGGGGACTAGTGGAACGACCTGCCGATCTGCGCGGCGGCCGGCCCGAGAACGATGATGAACACGGGTGGGAAGATGAACAGGATCAGCGGGAACAGGATCTTGACCGGCAGCTTGGCGGCCTTCTCCCGCGCCCATTGACGGCGCTTCGACCGCATCTCCGTCGCCTGGGTCTTCAGGACGCGCCCGATCGGCATCCCCAGGGCGTCCGCTTGCGTCAGAGCGAGCACGAAGTTTGATAGTTCCGGCACCTCGGTGCGCTTCTTCAGGTTCTGGAGAGCGTCCCGCCGAGGCAGGCCCAGCTCCATCTCCTTCAGCGTACGGGAGAACTCGTCGGCGAGGGGGGAGTCAAAGTGCTCGCACACGACGGCGATGGCGCCTTCGAAGCCAACGCCGGCCTCGACGGAGATGGCCAACAGGTCGAGGGTGTCAGGCAGATCCTTGAGAAGCCGGTCTTGGCGAGCCTTCATCGCGGACGACAGCCGGGCGGTCGGGTAGAAGACGCCGAGGGTCGGAATGGCGACGAGGAAGATCAGCGCGAAGCCCGCCGACGGCTGGGCGAGCACGCTGTACGCCAATGCCAGCGTGAAGCCGGTGACGCCGAGGAGCACTTGGGCGGTGATGATCTCCTCGGGGCGGTAACGGCCGGCGAGGCCGGCGTACACGAGCTTCTGATGGATGCCGTCGCGGTAGTTGGTGGGCAGCAGCCCGGCGATCGATCCGAGGAAGCGGCTGCCGAGTGGTCGCAGCACACGCGCGAGGAACGGCTCGGCGAGCAGCTGCTGGAACTCGTCGGCCTCGTCGGGGTCGTAGTCGAGGCTGCGCAGGTACGCCTCCGGGTCGTCGAGGGCAATGGCGGCACGGTTGACCAGCCCCGCGTAGATCAGCGCGCCCGCCCCGATGGCGAAGCAGAGGATCCCGAGCAGCATCTAGACGTCCACCTGCACCATCTTGTTGATGACGGTCACGCCACACCCGACGGAGATCGCGGACCCGGCCAACCACACGTATCCCCAACCCTGGAACATCGAGTTCATGTACCCGGGGTTCATCACCGAGATGGCGACGAGCAGGAAGACGGGCAGCGCACCGAGCACCCACGCCGAGATTCGACCTTCTGCGGTGAGCACGTCGACCTCGCGGCGGATCTCTTCTCGGGACCGAATGAAGTCGGCCAGCGTGTGCAGCAGGTCCGCGAGGCGTCCGCCGACGGTCTGCTGGATGCGAATGGCCTGCACCACCCACTCCACATCGCGCACGTCGAGTCGGTGCGCCATGCGGTCGAGGGCGTCGACCACCGGATCCCCGAGCTGGGTCTCGTTGACGACGCGGGCGAACTCCTCGGACATCGGCGCATCAGCTTCCTCACACATCATCTGGATCGCGCGAAGGAACGTGTGCCCGGCGGACAGCGACGACGCAATGAGCGACATGGCGTCGGGAAACTGCTCTTCGAACTTCTTGCGGCGCTTCGTGATGCGCCGGGTGAGATACAGGTTGCTGAGTACGACGGCGAGCGCAGCGCCGATCACACCGCAGAACCACTGCGACGTGATCGCCCATCCGAACGAGCCGAGGACCGCGGCGACCGCGATCACGATGACGACGTACTCGCCCGGCCGCAGCGGCACTCGTGATTTCTCGAGCTTCGTTGCGAGCGAGCCGCCTTCGTCGAGATGCTCGACGAAGCGGCCGGCCGCCCGGCTGAGGTTCTCGACGAGCGTCGAGTGTTGTTCGATCACCTGGTCGAGCTCGACGTCGGCCTCGCCGAACGGCAGATCGAGAATGTCGGCCAAGCGCTCCTCGCGCGCGTAGACCCGCGAAAGGACCCCGACCACGAGCAGCGCGAGGCCGCCACCGACCAGGATTGCCGCCAACCAAGTGCCGCCGCTCAACGCAGTCGTTCCCGCTCGGCGAGCTCGGCTTGCTCAGGGACGCGTACCTTGCGGCGGACGAGGGTGGTGTTGGTGGTCTTCCGGACGGGAGTGGGTGAGCGGAACGCGGATGCCGGCACCTCGATCTCCCGCTCGATGAGCTTGTCCATGAACTTCGGACGCAGCCCTGAGGCAACGAGCTCCCCTGAGGGCTTGCCCCGCTCCGTCCCAGGCAGGAAGCGGAACTTGAAGATGTCCTGGAGCAGGATCGTCTCGCCCTCGAGCCCCTGCACCTCGCTCATCGCGGTGACGACGCGGCGGCCGTCGGGCAGGCGATCGACGTGCAGAATGATGTCGATGGCGGACGCGATCTGTTCGCGGATGGCCTTGACCGGCAGCTCGAACCCGGCCATGAGCACCATGGTCTCGAGCCGGCTGAGCCCGTCGCGAGGGCTGTTCGAGTGCACGGTGGTCATCGAGCCCTCGTGACCGGTGTTCATCGCCTGGAGCATGTCGAGGGCTTCGCCCGAACGGCACTCGCCGACGATGATGCGATCAGGCCGCATACGCAGGGCGTTCTTGACGAGGTCCCGGATCCTCACCTCGCCCTGGCCTTCCGCGTTGGCGGGGCGGGCTTCGAGGTTGATCACGTGCGGTTGCTGGAGTTGGAGTTCCGCGGAGTCTTCGATCGTGATGATGCGCTCACCATCGGGGATGAACGACGAGAGCACGTTGAGGTTCGTGGTCTTGCCGGTGCCCGTTCCGCCGGACACCAGGACGTTGAGCCGGGCTCGGACGCACGCTTCGAGCACGGTCACGAGATCGAGCGTGTACGTGCCGAAGTTGATGAGGTCCTTGGCTGTGTACGGATCGGCCGAGAACTTTCTGATGGTGAGCACCGACCCGTGAACCGCGAGCGGGGGAATGATCGCGTTCACGCGCGAGCCGTCAGGCAGGCGGGCATCCACCATCGGCGATGATTCGTCGACGCGACGTCCGACCGCGGAGACGATCTTGTCGATGACCTGGCGGTACTGCGAGTCGTCGGTGAACGTGAGATCCGTCTGCTCGATGAGTCCACCGCGCTCGACCCAGATGTCGTCGAAGTTGTTGCACATGATTTCGGTGATCGTCGCGTCTTGGAGCAACGGGTCGAGAGGGCCGTAGCCGAGGGTGTCGGAGATCATCTCCTGAACGAACTTTCGACGCTCCAGCGGCGAGACGCTCACGTCCTCCCGCTGGAGGATCCGGTCGACGGCCGCCTTGACCTCGGTCGTGAGGTCGTCGCTCGACAGGCCCTGCATACGGGGAGCGACTTCTTCGAGCACCAGCTCGCGCACCTTGCGCTTCGTCGCCTCCCAGGAGCTACCGCCGCGGCCTCGGGGCCCGACCGGCTTCCGTTTTGCCCCGTTCTGCGAGAGGGAGGCGGGCGTCGACTCGGCCTTCTCCTCCTCCTCCAGCGCGGCCAGCTTCTCCGAGAGCTTCATCGTGTGCCTCCTGCGGCTACGTGCGCGTGCGGCCGAACAGACCGCGTTTCTTCGGGGGGGCGAGATCCTCCACCTTTGCTTGCGCATCCGGTGGCAGAAGGGGCTTCATGCCCGTCGTCATCAGGCGACTGATCTCTGACTGCGGCGACGCGGCCATCACCGGCATACCGAGGTTGATCGAACGACTGACTTCCTTGGCATACGGCAGGACGGACTGAAAGCCCTGCGGGAACAGCTTCGTGACCTGTTCGATGTCGATACCGACGTCGGACTCGGCCTTGTTCAGGATCAGCTTCACGTTCTCGGTCGAGATCTTCAGCCGATCCAGCGTGCTCAAGAACACGCTCATGTTGCGCACACTCGGAAGATCGAGCGTGGCCATGACGTAGAGCATGTCCGAGAGGTCGAACGCGGCGAGCACGCTCTCGTTGAGCTGCGGTGGCGTGTCGACGACGACGTAGTCGAATTGCTTCCGCACGGCCTCGAGGATGCGGGTGATGTCGGGCGGATTGATGCGGTCGGCCTCTGAGGGCTCTCGAGGCGCGGCCAGCACGTGGACACCCGTCTCGTGAGCAACCGTGTACTCCTCGATGTGGGCGCGGAGGTCGTCCTCGTCGGTGTCCTCGCGTTGCAGCGCGTCGAAGATCGTGTACTTGGGGCGCAGGCGCATCGCGGTCACGACCTCGCCGAACTGCAGGTCGAGGTCGACGATGCAGGCCCGCTTGCCCGTATAGCGGACGAGGAAGTACGCGAGGTTGGTCGCAAAGAAGGTCTTGCCGCACCCGCCCGTCGCCGACGAGATCGTGAACACGCGACCGAGAGGCCGGGTGCCAGGAGCGACCACCGCGGGTGCAGCGGCGGGCGTGGTGGCGTCACTCATGTGCGGAGCCGCCGTTTGGGCGAGCTCGATCGAACGCTCGAGGCTCTCGATCAACTCCTTGTCGTCCACCGGCAGCTGGAGAAGGTCGATGGCGCCGGCCCGCACGATCTCGCGAAGGCTCCCGTCGGGCCGCCGGCTGAACGCCAGCACGACG
>JBEEGD010000084.1:0-4124 GCA_041166685.1 Acidimicrobiaceae bacterium
TCATGGATGCTGCTCTGGAGCTTCTGCCGGCGCACTTCCTCTACGAGGAAGGCGGAGCCGCCTGGCGCGACGAGTGGTGGTACAGCCGAGCAGCGTCGATCTACGGCGGAGCCGGCGAGATCCAGCGGACGATCATCGCCGACCGGCTGCTGGGACTCCCGAAGGAGAACCATGGACGCTGACACCCGCCAGCTGCTGACATCCAGCCTGCGCTCCCTGTTCGCTGAAGGCGGTGACATCGCCAGCGGACTCGACGCCTTGGGCTGGGGGGACGTTCTCGAGGACGACGAGGCGACAGCCACCGCACTTCTGTTCCAGGAGCAAGGGCAAGCCCTGGCCAGAAGCAACGCGCTGGACTCCGTGATCTCCGGCGCCCTGGACCTTCCACCGCTGCCGGTGCTCCATCCAACTCCCGGCGACGCCCTCGCACCGCTGCAGGGCGAGCGCGTCGTGGGTGTTCTGCTCAACCGCGCGCCGACGGGTCCCTTCCTCGCGATCGGACGGAGCACTGCGCTGCTGGTCGCCGACGTCAAGGACCTCGAGGTCGGCATCATCACAGGCTTCGACCCCACGGCTGGCCTGAGCCACGTCGCCGGGCCGGCCCACGGGGAGCAACTGTCCTCAGGCCCCTGGGAGACCGCCGTCACCGCCGCTCGTCGAAGCCTTGCCAGTGAGCTGATCGGACTCGGCCGAGGCAGCCTGACGCTCGCTGTCGAGCAACTGACGGTCCGACATCAGTTCGGACGACCCCTAGGGAGCAACCAGTCGCCACGGCATCGCCTGGCCGAGGCCCATGTTGGTCTCGCCGCCGCTGAGAACCTGGTCACCGAGGCATGGCGCAAGGGCGACACGTGGTCCGCCATGGCGGCCAAAGCGCAAGCTGGACAAGCGGCCGAGACGGCTGCCCGTGCAGCCATGCAGGTGTGCGGCGCGATGGGACTCACCCATGAGCACCAGTTGGGAGGGTTCGTCCGTCGGACCTTCGCCCTCGATGGCCTTTACTGCGGCTGGCGCGAGCTGTCCCGGCAGCTCGGAAAGCACCTCGTCGATGAGGCCACGACGATGTCGGAGGCCTCGTGAGCAGCCTCGAAGTCACGCACGGAAACCTGCTGGAGGCCTTCGCGGCAACAGATCAAGGCGCGCCGTTCCTGCTCTACCGCGACGGGCCGGCACTCAACCGCGGAGAGCTGGACGGCCGGGCGCGCTCGTTGGCTGTAGCCCTCTCCGAGAGGCACATCGGCCGCGGCGATCGCGTCGGGGTCCTGCTTCAGAACGATCCTCAGTTCGTGATCGCGCTCTTCGCGCTCTGGCACCTTGGCGCGACAGCCGTCAGCATCAGCCCGTTGAACAGACCGTCCGAGATCAACCACCTGCTCGCGCTCTCCAAGGCCGAGTGCCTCATCGCCGACGACACGCTCTGGCAAGCCATGGGCCGCCAGATCAGCCCGGCCCCCCGAGCGGTCATCACCACGTCGCCGCTCGACTTCGCGACGGCCTCGGGCATCCTCGAAGGACGAGAGAAGCTGAGGACACCCGGAACTGAAGACCTGCTGGAGCTGTGCCAGGCCTACATCGGAGAGTCTCCGCCGCCACATCCGATCCATGCCCTCGACACCGCCGTACTGACCTGCACCTCCGGCACGACAGGGCCAGCCAAGGGAGCTCGGAACACGCACGCCAACCTCCTCGCTGCCGGCGGCGTCTACCGCGCGGTCACAGACGTGAGCAGCGACGACGTGATTGGAGGATTCGCCCCGCTCTTCCACGTCACAGGGCTGTCCGGGCACCTCGCACTGAGCGTGCTCACCGGAGCACCTCTCGTGCTCAACCACCGGTTTGACGCCAACGAAGTCCTTGCCGCCATCGAGAATCACCAGGTGACGTTCACGGTCGCCTCCATCACGGCCCTCACGGCACTGGCTCAATCACCCGAGCTCGCGCACCACGACCTGAGCAGCCTCACCCGCATCTACAGCGGGGGGCAGCCCGTGCCGTCGAGCTCTGCCGAGCGCGTCCGCGCCGCACTTGGAAGCCCCGTTCACCTCGCCTACGGGATGACCGAGACCACGGCCCCCACTCACCTCGTTCCCTTCGGGTCCAGCCCACGGACAGGCCTGAACGGCGCCCTGTCCGTGGGACCGCCCGTTCCCGGCCTTACCTCGGTCATCGTGGACGCGCTCGACATGCCTGTCGCCACCGGAGAGGCCGGCGAGATCTGCGTGAACGGGCCCACCGTTGTCCCCGGCTACCACGAGGATCCCCGAGAATCAGCCCTGGCCTTCCGAGGCGGCCACCTGCACACCGGCGACGTCGGCTACGTCGACAACGATGGCTGGCTGTACGTCGTCGATCGGATCAAGGACCAGATCAACGCCTCCGGCTACAAGGTCTGGCCGACGGAAGTCGAGGAAGTCCTCGTCGGCCATCCCGGCGTGCACGAGGCGGCCGTCATCGGGGTTCCCGACGAGTACCGCGGCGAGTCCGTGAAGGCCTTCGTCAGCCCCATGCCCGGCGTCACGCTGGAGCCGGACGAGGTCCAGTCGTGGGCTCGCCAACGCCTGGCCGCCTACAAGTACCCCCGCGAGGTCGTCGTCATGGACGAGCTTCCCAAAAGCGCCACCGGCAAGATCCTGCGCCGAAGCCTGCGGGAAACCGCCTCGTGACTGACTCGACCTTCGACAAGCTGGACGGCGACGTGGCGCGGTTCACCATCGACCGGCCAACGAGGCTCGGCGCCTACACGCCCGCCCTGTGCAGCGAACTGCTGTCTGCGATCACCGCATACGCACACGACGACGAGCTCCGCTGCCTGATCCTCACCGGCACGGGGCGCGGGTTCTGCACCGGCGGCGACGTCTCCCCCGATGCCGGCTTCGACCTCAACGGGCAGGTAGCCCGGGCACGCGACCTGCGCACGAACGCGCACGCGGTCGTGCTCGCGCTCTACCACCTGGACAAGCCCGTGGTCTGCGCCATCAACGGCTTTGCCGTCAATGGAGGGCTCGCCTTCGCACTGTGCGCTGACATCCGGGTCGCGGCCGCGAGCGCCCGGCTGGGGGACACCAGCGCCCGTACGGGATTGCTTCCCGATGAGGGTGGTGCGTGGTTGTTCCCACGGGTCCTGGGACAGGAACGGGCCTACCGAATGGTCGCCCTCTCCGAGCTGTACTCCGCAGACGAGGCCCTGCTCCGGGGACTGATCAGCGAGGTCGTCGAGGACGACCGGCTTCAGGACCGGGCCGTCGAGATCGCCCGGTCACTCGCCGCCGGCCCTCCCCTGGCACTTCGAGCCGTCAAGACCATGATGCGACGGGCAGCCATGAGCACGCTTGAGAGTTCCCTCGTCGACGCCCAGCAAGCCGTGCTCTGGGTGGGGCCGAGCGAGGACGCGCAAGAAGGCAAGGCGGCCTTCCTCGCGAAGCGACCCGCTCGTTTCCAGGGGCGATGATGGCAGCCAGGGTCGACCCGGCCCAGCTATCCGAGCTCACCGAGCAGGTCACTGACTTCGTCGACACGCACGAGCTACCCGCCGCCCAGTTTGCCGTTGCCCAGCATGGCGAACTGATCCACTCCGTCTCGTTCGGGGCCGCGCAGGACCACACCCGCTTCGTCCTTCAGTCGGCGGGACGACCCGTGCTGGCAGCGGCCGTGTGGCGCCTGATGAGCGACTACAGCCTTGACATCAGTCGGACCGTCGCCTCCTACATCCCGGAGTTCGCCAGCAACGGCAAGGAGCAGGTCACGGTGGAGCAGGTCCTCACCCACGTGGCAGGCTTTCCGCTGGCACCGCTTAAGTACCCGACCATGCTCTCCCGAGAGGGGCGCCTGGAGGCGTTCGCGCGATGGCGCCTCACGTACGACCCCGGCACGCGGCTCGAGTTCCACCTCACCTCGGCTGCCTGGGTCCTGGGCGAGATCGCGGAGCGCTTGACTGGCCTGACCTATCGGGCTTACCTGCGACAGGCGATCTCGGAGCCCCTAGGACTCGCAAGCCTCGATGTCGCCGTCCCGATCGATCAACAGGCTGACATCGCCGCGCTCACCCTGATAGGGCAGCCACTCCCGGAGGGCGGGGTCGACCCCTGGGGACCGTGGTACCTGGCGCGACCAGAGATACTGGCAGC
>JBEEGD010000085.1:0-34365 GCA_041166685.1 Acidimicrobiaceae bacterium
CTGCACACCGCCGCCGACCTCGATCGTTTCGCGCGCAGCCTGAACAACCGACCCCGCGAGACACTCGGATTCATGAAACCATCGGAACGGCTCTCCGAGCTCTTTGCGCTCACCGGTTGAGCCCGCCAGGGGAAAACCGGATCGGATCGGATCGGATCGGAGGGTCAGGGGGTGCGGCTGGGTAGCGGGAGCAGGCCCACGTTGCGGCACTGGTCGGCGAGGGCGGTCAACTCGTCCACGTAGTGATCGCGATCGACGTCGCCCGCCAAGTAGGCGCGGCGGAGATCGAGGAACACGCCTTCCACGAGCAGATCGACCAACTGATCGAACAGTCGGCGCTCGAGGGCGTCGTCACCCTCGACGAGCTGAATCGTGCAGAGGACGTCGTCCTGCTCTGCGCCGACCCGCTCGATCAACCGGTTCTGTGCATCCACGACCAATGCGTTCGCCGCATGGCTTCTGGTTCCCTTCCGCTCCTCCGAATTTGCTGAGTGAAACGCGTGAAATGGGTCGCACGACCTATCTCGACCGTATGGTCTCGTGATGGATCCGGTCCTCGCCCACAAGATGTCACGATCGCTCGAGCCCTATCACGGGGTGATCTACTTCCTGCCCGAGGCGACGGAGGAGTACGCCCGGCTCGGCGTCACCGGCCGCGACGGCTACTTCGCCTCTCGGTCGGCACCCCTCGGCCACGTGCCGCCCGGGGTGGTCGTCGCCACCTTCTTCAACTTCAATCCCGCGCTCATCGAGCACGCGATCCCGAGCGCATGGGAGAAGACGACGCCGGAAGCGATCCTCGGCGCTCGCCTCGAGGCGATCGACCGGGGGCTTCGCCGGTTGCTCGGTGATGGCGTCGAGGGTTCCGAGGTCGCCCGGGCCGCGGAGCATGCCCGGACCGCCGCCGAAGGATGCACCACTCCCGGCCGCCCGTTGCACGCGGGCCATGCCGCACTTCCGTGGCCCACCGAACCCCATCTCGTCCTGTGGCACGCCATCACCCTCATCCGCGAGTTCCGCGGTGACGGCCACATCGCTTGTCTCGTGGCGAACGACCTCGGTGCCGTCGAAGCACTCATCACGCACGCGGCGTCCGGCGCCGTGCCGCGCGAGGCGTTGCAGACGAGCCGCGCCTGGTCCGACGAAGCGTGGGACGCGGGCATCGCCCGTCTCTTCGAACGCGGGCTCGTCACCAAGGACGGCGACTTCACCGAGGCCGGAACCGCGCTCCGCCAGGAGATCGAGGACCAAACCGACGTGCTCGCACTGCCGGCCTGGGAAGCATTGGGTGAGGCGGGGTGCAACGAGTTGCGCGCACTTGTGCGCCCGTGGAGCAAGACGATCGTGGAGAGCGGGGCGTTCAATCGCCCACCGGCGTAGCGACTAGAGGTGCACGACCGGGCAGGTCAGCGTGCGAGTGATGCCATCGATCATCTGCACGCGACTCACCACCATCTTGCCGAGCTCATCCACTGACGCCGCCTCGGCACGCGCAATCACGTCGTAGGGCCCGGTCACGTCTTCGGCCGACACCACACCGTCGATCGCCGCCACCTCGGTCGCCACGAGCGCAGCCTTGCCGACTTCGGTCTGAATCAGGATGTACGCGCTGACAGCCACGACGGAGAGGTTAGTCATCGGCCCACGGTGAGCATCGCTCGGATGCTGAGCCCCATCAGGAAGAGGCTGCCGCCGCCGTACACGAGGTACATCCGCTCTCGCACCCACGGCGAGCTCGTCTTGTACGAATACAGGATCCCGACCGCGATGATCGCGACGAAGCCATAGAAGAGGTGGAACTGCGGCGGGTCGATCTTCTCGACGTTCACCAACGCCACGCCCAGACCGGCCTGCACGAAGATCGACACTTCGGCCAGCACGGTGAACCACCAGAGCGCACGACTGCGCAACGCGGGGACCCAGTGAGCGCTCAGCGCCCACACACCGGCGAGGCCGTTGCCGATGACGACGAACCATGCCCAGCCGCGGTGAACTTGGAGCAGGACGAGTGCGCTGAAGAAGGAGGAGCTGATCTGGTGAAGCTAGGCGCCTGCGGCCGCTGCGGTTTGCATCGCCTGCGCCTCGAGGTACGCCTCAGCAGCGGTGTCGACGAGGTCGGTGATCTCGTCCTCCGAGAACCCGGCGAGGCTGCGGAACTTGCGAGCCAAGTGGATGGGGTTCTCGTCGTCCTCGCCGCGGAAGCCGCCGAAGCTGAAGAGCTTGTCGACAGCGCGCTGGAAGTCGAGCGCCTGCTGGCGCCGCTCGGGGTCCTTCTCGGTCAGACGGCGCAGCCAGTCGGAGCCCATCTTCACGTGGGTGACCTCGTCGGCCAGCATCCAGTCCTCGCAGAAGTACAGCACCGGATCAGAGGTCGCGGATCCGAAGTCGCGCATCGTGTTGAACACATCGATCGCCAAGCCTTCGAGCGCTCGGTTCACGCCGGTGAGGCGCAGCACCGGATCGGGGTTGCAGGCCGCCTCGTAGAGCAGCACCTGCTCGCCGAATTCACCGATCTCCGAGCCCATGTGCTCGCTGAGCTTGCAGCTGATCTCGACGTGGCGGGCTTCGTCCAAGCACTGCCGAGCCATGTCGAGCTTGAGGGCGAACGGGGCGCCTTCGCGGGTGTCGCCGGTCTCGAAGTCGAAACAGGTGCGGCCAGCGCCCTCGAGCGCCTGGATCTCGCCGACGAAGATGCTGTGCATCAGGCCGCGGGCGGCGTCGGGGGCCTCTTCGTTCTCGATGCGGAAGCCGCCTTGCCGCTTGTCGCGGGCGCTTGCATTGCGGGCATCGAAGATGACGTCTTCGATCTTGATCCGCGAGAACCGCTCATCCCGAGCCAGTTCGTCAACAGGCAGCATCCGCTTCATCCGTAGACCTTCCCCCTGGGATTGACCGTCTGGTCAAGGTTACCCGCCAGGCCCCTGAACGGACCACAGGTCACTCGTCACGCGGATCAGAGCGGCAATGGTCCGAACGTCGGCGGCGGACGGTTCTCGATGGCGGCTTGGACGATGAGGGCATACGCCATCTCGCCCAAGAGATTGGGATGCACCGGTGCGGCCGGCGAAGCCGGGACCGCGGGCTCGACCCAGCGCAACGGCGGAGGCTGGCAGGAGTCGTGGCCGATGCTCGGGGTGTACGAATCCACGTACGTCGCGCCGTTCGCCCCCGCCTGCGTTGCCAGCATCGCGTTGAGCTCCTTCTCCTTGTCTCGCAGGTACGGCACATCGTTGAAGGCAATCGGAAGGAGGGGCCAACATCCGATGCCGCTCTCCGGAAGGATCGGGAGATAGTCGACGACGAACACCCGCGCCGCCGGCGCGCGCACATGAATCTCTTGGAGAACGGCCGCCACTTTGGGGCCGGTTTCGGCGATTCGCTGGCTCAGCTCGTCGACGCCGTTCACCACGTACTTGTCCTGGCATGGAGTCGTCGTGGGATCGAGCGCGGCACAGTCCCTGGCGATGCTCGAGAAGCCGATGTCGTTGCCGCCGATGCCCAACGTCACGATCTGCGTACCTGCGTTGATGGCATCCAGTTGCGGCGGATTCGGGCCCGGGGTCACGCCCTGCGTCGTTGTCATGTGATCGGTCCTCGCGCCGCTGCAACTCACATCACGCAACTCGAGCCCGAGTGATGGGCCCATCAGATGTGGGTAGTTGTGGTCAGACCGCAGGCACCCGTAGGGCTCGATCTGGTTCGGGATCAGCGGTCCGGCGGTGTAGGAGTCACCGAGCGCCACGTAGTTCGGCGTCGGGGCGCCTGCCGCGATCGCGTTCGGCGCTACACCCGCGACGAGCGCGAGCACCACAAGCGAGGCCCCCCAGAGCTTTCGCACCATTTGTCACCTTATTGCTCCGACATGATCGCCTCGAACTCGGCCTCGGGATCGCGATAGGGCTCGCCGCTCACATCGACGATCACCCGCCGGAGTGCACCGGAGAACGGGAAGGGTGCGGTGTACCCCGGGCCGACGGCCGGACCTTGCTCCCATCCGCACGTGATGCCGCCCCCAGTGAGTGAATGGCGAACCGGTGTGAGGTGGTCGACCGGTCCTTCGCCCACGACCTTGCCGTCGATGAGCAGCTTCACGGTCGCCTTGAAATCGCCGGCCGTGAAGAACGACATCGCCAGTTGGTGCGCGCCCGGCGGAACGACAACGTCGCTCTCGACGACTGCACAGTGCTTGCCGACGTAGTTGTGGGCGTAGCGCAGGCGGCCATCGAGCACGTGGAACGACCACCCACCCAGGGTCGTCCCCATGGCCAGGATCACACCCTCGAGTTGGACGCCGTCGGGAACGTCCACCGCGCCGACGACCAGGTGCGACCGATTGCGCACGTTGACGGTCACGGTCTCGGGCACGATCGATCCGTTCGGCCAGAACACATGGCGCGGTCGGCTCGGGACCGGACGCCGAGGCGCGAGCAGTGCGGCCACCGGGCGATTGTCGAGCGGCAACACCTTGAAGCGCTCGGCCTCTTGCCACCAGATCTCGACGAGCTTGGCCAGCAGGTCAGGATTCTTCTCCGCGACGTCGTCGCATTCCGAAAGATCCTCGGCGACGTGGTACAGCTCCCACACGTCGTCCTCGAAGGGTGCGAGTGGGTCTAGGCCGTCGTCGTACAACGGTCCGAGTGGTTTGAACGTCACCGCCTTCCAGCCGTCGTGATAGAGGCCGCGGCTACCGAACATCTCGAAATACTGCGTCCTGTGCCGGCCGGGCGCCTCGCCGTCCTCGAGGAGGTAGCGGAAGCTCGTGCCGTCGAGCGGTGCCTGCGCGACGCCAGCGATCTCCCCGGGTGACTCGATGCCGAGGAGTTCGAGCACGGTCGGCAACACGTCGATGGCGTGCGCGAACTGAGGTCGGATCGCACCACGGCTCGAGATGCGCGCCGGCCAGCGCACGATGCACGGATCGGCAACTCCTCCTTCGTGCACCTCCCGCTTCCAGCGCTTGAACGGCGTGTTGCCCGCCATCGTCCAACCCCACGGATAGTTGTTGTGCGCGCTCGGGGTACCGAGCTCGTCGACACGGCGTCGCAGTTCGCCGGCCGATGGCGGAGCGCCGTTCCACAAGCGGCTGTCGTTGATCGAGCCCCGTGCTCCGCCTTCCGCGCTCGCGCCGTTGTCGGAGATCAAGACGACCAGCGTGTTGTCGGTTTCCTCGAGTTGCCCGATGAAATCGAGCACGCGGCCGATCTGCTCGTCGGCGTGCGAGAGGAACCCGGCGAAGCACTCCATGAACCGTGCCGCGACGCGCTGATCTTCAGGCTCCAAGTCGCTCCACGCCGGCACCCAGGACGGACGCGGGGTCAGCTGCGTCGTCTTGGGCAAGAGCCCGAGCGCGCGCTGGCGCGCGAACGTCGACTCGCGCCACGCGTCCCAGCCGCCGTCGAACTGACCGCGGTACCGATCGATCCATTCCGCCGGCGCGTGATGCGGAGAGTGACACGCGCCGGTCGCGAAGTAGAGGAAGAAGGGCTTGTCCGGCTCAACCGATCGAAGCTCACCCAGGTAGCGGATCGCGCGGTCGGCCAGATCCTCGCTCAGGTGGTAGCCGTCCTCTGGACGACCGGGCGGGCGCACCGCGTGGTTGTCCTGGAAAAGGGTGGGCACGAACTGGTGGGTCTCGCCGCCGTGAAAGCCGTACCACCGCTGGAAGCCTCGACCGCACGGCCACGAGTCGCGGGGGGCGGCCATGTGGGTCTCGTCCTCCGGGGTGAGGTGCCACTTGCCGACGGCGAACGGCACGTAGCCGTTCGCCGCGAGGATTTCGGACATGAAGCCGTTCTCGCGGGGCACCCGACCCCAATAGCCCGGGAACCCCACGGCGAGGTCGGCCACGCGTCCCATCGCATTGGAGTGGTGGTTGCGGCCGGTGAGCAGACAGGCCCGTGTCGGTGAGCACAGCGACGTCGTGTGAAAGTTCGAGAGACGAACGCCACCGGCGGCGAGGGTGTCGATGTTCGGCGTCGCGATGTCAGAGCCGTAGCAGCCCAGTTGGGCGTAGCCGACGTCGTCGAGGACGATCACCAAGACATTGGGCGCGCCTTCGGGTGCGGTTGGGTCCGGCGGCCACCACGCGGTCGACTCTCGCCAACTCGGACCGATCACGCCACCGAACTCATCCATGGCCGCAGTCTGTCTAGGCTGCCGGCTGTGTGCTTGCAGTGCGTCGTGAACTCCGCGCCGTATGTGGCTGGAGCGGTGGGCGGACTGCGGGTGATGGGCGCACGGGCACGGCGGCATCCTCTTCGGGCGGTGCAGAGGCCCGAAGAGCGGTTGACCGAGCACGCACCGGGGTACAGCGGGCCAGACAAAGGAGGTCGGGGGGATGGCCGTCCGCCTGAGACCGAGACGCAGAGTTCGCACGACCCGGTCGATTGATCACCAGGCAGTGGTTCTGCCGAACGTGTGCCCGGAGTGCCAGGGTCCTGGCTATCTCGAGTACATCAATTTGGTGCGACAGACCAAGACCCAGACGTGCCGGAACTGTGAGTTCCGCTGGGAATCACCGATCGACTAGCACCTGACCGTTTCCCCCTTCGCAGGAACACAATTGTGTGTGGCTGTGAAGGGGAAAACGCCAGCCGACGATCAGCGGCGCTCGAGCACGATGACCGGGATGTCTCGCTCGGTCTTGCTCTGGTACTCGTCGTAGGCCGGCCAGATCTTCGTCATCGCCGGCCACAAGCGCGCCTTCTCGTCAGCCGACGCCGTGTGAGCGGTCGCATCGAAACGATCGGCACCCACCTGCACGCTGACGTTCGGATCCTCCACGAGGTTCAGGTACCAGAGCGGGTTGTTCTCGTGCCCGCCACGTGACGCCACGATGACGTAATCGTCGCCGTCCTGGCCGTAGATCAGTGCGTTGCGGCGAAGCTGCCCGGACCGCCGTCCCCGCGTCGTGAGCACGAGCGTGGGCACGCCCATCCACTCGTGGCCGTCCTCGCCGTCGCTCTCCACATAGCGGCGAGTGTGGTCTGCCACCCAACCGAGCGCGCTGTCGAGCGGTTCGTCCATGTTCGTCATGACGATCGACGCTACCGGCGGATGTGACTCAGTACGCCGCTGCCAGGATCGCTCGAGCATCGTCCTCGGAAACCGGTCGGATGTTGTTGCGCACGTTGTGGTTCGCCTGAGACAACCGAGCGACCGCATCGAGGTCCTCGAGGGTCACGCCACATTCGCCCAGTCCCGAAGGCAGTCCCAACCGCTCGACGAGGGCGGCCACTGCGCCCGCCGGGTCGTCGGGCGCGCCGATGGCATCGCCCAGGCGTCGCAGCTCGTCGTGGGCCGCGTCGGCGTTGTACCGCATGGCATGCGGGAGGATCACCGCGTTGGCAAGGCCGTGAGGTATTCCGGTTCGACCACCGACGAGCTGCGACAGCCCGTGGTGCACTCCCATCGTTCCGTTGTGCAGCGCGCGCCCTGCGAGCGCGGCGCCCTCGAGCATCGAGGCCCGCACGTCGACATCGCCAGGGTCGTCGACGACGAGCGGCAGTGCGTTGACGATCCGGCGCGCGCCCGCCCACCCGATCGCTTCCGCCTCCGGTGTACGTTGTGGCGAGTAGACGACCTCGACGCAATGCGCCAACGCGTTCATCCCGGTCTCCGCGCTGACGCGCGGCGGAGTCGACAGCGTGAGCTCGGCGTCGTAGATGGCGCCGATCGGTGTGATCGTGGGACCTCCCGCGCCGGTCTTCTGCCGCGCGGCCGGGTCCGTCATGCCAAAGAATCCCGTGAGCTCCGCCCCCGAGTAGGTCGTCGGGATCGCGACGTGGGGCAACGCGGGGCGATCCGCGAATGACGCCCCGGGTGTGCCGGCTTCCTGTTCAGTGAAGAAGCACACCGCCTTACCGAGATCGGCACACGATCCCCCGCCGAACGACACCACCGCATCGACGGCATCGCGCCGGGCCTGCTGCATGGCCTGCTGAACGAGGGGAACGGGCACATGTGAAGCGACTTCCGCGAAGGTCGACGTCAAGGCCGGACCGAGCGCGGCCCGTACGCGCGCACCGTCGTCTGACTCATTGCGCCCCGCGGTGGTCACCAACAGCACGCGCCGCACGCCGAGCGCCTTCAACAAGTCGCCGACCCGCTTGACCGCGCCGGCACCGAAGATCAACTGCTGCGCGTAGCCGGTGTGGGTCCACGAGCCCACGTCAGAGAACCTCTGTCTGTTCGCGTTCGACTGGAGCCTCGAGCAGCATGAGCGAGGCGCCGTCGCTGTCGAGCACCGTGGTCGAGCAGTTGGCGACGCGACGACACACCACTCGGCCGTCGGCGGTCGCGGCACCGATCGCCGCGTTGATCGCCACGAAGTGGGTGAACACGACGCAGTCGTGCTCGAGTGAGAGCAGGAAGGCGAGCACCGCCTCCCGCCACGCCCGCTGGTCCGCGGGGAGCTCGGTCCATCGTTTGTGCAACACCTCGTCGAGCCAGGGACCCCTCGTGGCGGGATCGTGGTCGGGGGCCTGGATCTCGCTGATGCGGTCGTCCGGCGTCGACGCAACTCCCCAGCGCTCAGCCAGCGGCGCCGCGGTCTCGATGCACCGCAGCATCGGACTGGTGGTGATTGGCAGCGGACCGAGCGGCGCGAGCCGATCGGCAACTTGTTGCGCTTGCCGGCGCCCCAGCTCAGACAGCCCGGGGTCGAGAGCGTCGCCCCATCCGGCCGCGGCTTCGCCATGGCGGACGAGCACCAGCTTCATACGACCTCGGTCTCGGTGATGCCGGGCCCTTGGCCGTCGCGAATGAACCACTCGGTGCCGAAGCCATAGGCGAACGCCTCGGCCGGCATCTGCAAGAAGAACGACTGCTCGCTGATCTGGCTGGCGTGAGCCTGCATCGCCCGCCGCTTGTGATCGAGGTAGTCCGTCACGTCGACCATGCCCGTGATGACGGACTCAGGTGACCCGAAATCTGCTGCACCCTCGAAGTCCGGCATCTCGCTGCCTTCCGGCAGCATCGACGCCCGTTCCCTCATCCCGCGGATGAGGTGATCGCGATTGATCGTCGCTTGGTACACCTTCGGAGTGCCCGCGAGCTCCGCGGCCCGCTTGCCGACGCGATGCACCTGGATGTGGTCGGGATGACCGTAGCCACCGTGATCGTCGTAGATGGTGACGATGTCGGCCTTCTCTTCTTTGAGGATCTTGGCCAATCGCTCGGCGGCCTCCTCGACGTCGGCGGTCCAGAACGAGCCGGCCTTCTCGTTCTCAGGCGTGTCGATCATTCCCGAGTCGACGTAGCCGAGGAACTCGACGCGCTGCACCCCCAAAATCGCCGCAGATGCTTCGGTCTCCTTGACCCGGCGCTGCCAGAGCTCTTCGCCCGAATCGAGGAAGCCGTCGGGGACTTCACCGTTCTCCCCCTTGGTCGCCACGACGAGCACCACTCGATGGCCCTCCTTGGCGGCCTTCGCCATGACACCGCCAGTGGCGATGCACTCGTCGTCAGGGTGGGCATGGAAGCAGACCAGCGTTGCCATCGACGGGCACCTTAGAAGGCCGCGAAGACGAACAGCACCCCGACCGGGATCAAAAGCCAACCGACGACCGTGAGGATGATGGCGTACACCGCAAACATCTGGGCATCGTCCTCGGGCGGTTTGCCGCAGCGACCGATGGTCTCCCACAGCGCTCGCAGTGGTTCCTTCACGGTGATCTCTATGCGGTGATGGGCCACCGCCGCGCCTCGCAAGATCGCCCAGGACGAGCCGCCGAGCACGAGGAACGCAGTCGCCACCGCCAACGTCGCCGCCAGCTGCGAGCCGACCGCCGCCTGCGCGACGACGCGAAAACCCGACGCCAGGCCGGAGATCACGGCGCCGCCGAGCAGGAACGTGGGAACGCCGATCGGGTTGCCCTTGTAGGTCGACGCGACTCGTTCGCTGTCGAGCCGAGCGCGGATCATCGGCATTCGTGAGGGATCGTCGGGCCGGCACCATGCGAGCCGGCGCGTGTAGATGTTCCGGATCGCATCCACCACATCGGCTTGGTGATTGCGCACGATGAACCGCGTCACGAGTTGCACCGCGAACTCGGCGAGCGGCTTCAGGGGACCGAGGCTCGGCACCGGCGGCACACGAGCTCCATTGCGGTCGAGCACCTCGAGCGACCGCATCGCCAAGATGTGCGCTTCGGTGAATCGTTCGGGGTGCCCGAGCGGTCGTTGAGCGGACAGCTCGAGAACGATCTGCGCCTCGACGGGATCGTTGGCCCCGAGCTGAGAGAGCAACCGCTCGGTTGCGTCGGTGTCCGCGCCCGTCCGCAGGACCCGGAACTGTTCGAGCTGCTTCGACAGCTCGTCGAGCACCAGCGGCCGCTCCCCCGTCGTCCCTGGCTCGACCATGGAGCGACGGTACTGCGGTCGGCGGCGGCGTTTACGCCTTTGCTTCGATGATGAGGTTGAGCGGGGTTTCCGTTGCACGGCGGAACTTGGTGAAGCCGGCCTCCTCGAACACCGCCTTCAGCCGCGCTTCACCCGCCTGCGCACCGAGGCCGAGACCGACCTCCTGCGACAGCGAGTTCGGAGTGCAGATACTCGATGATGCCGTGTACAGCAGCGCCGCCATCGGATTGCCGGCGAGGTTCGTCGCGCGGCCGTCGAGTGCGAAGGGCTCGACCAAAAGGACCGTGCCGTCCGGGGCCAGGTGCTCGCGAGCATGGCGCGCGATTCCCACCGGGTCACCCATGTCGTGCAAGCAGTCGAAGAAACAGATCAGGTCGAATGTGCCGCCGTAGGTCTTCGCCGTCGCGACTTCGAACGAGGTGCGGTCCGCGACGCCGGCGTCCGCCGCTCGCTTCTGCGACGTGATGATCGAGGGCTCGTGAAAGTCGAAGCCGGTGAATCGCGACTTGGGGAAGGCTTCGGCCATCACCACGACTGACGCTCCGTGGCCGCATCCGACGTCTGCCACCTTTGCGCCCGCTTCGAGCTTCGCTTGCACGCCGTCGAGAGCCGGGATCCATGCAGTCGCCAACATCGCTCGATAGCCCGTACGGAAGAACCACTCGGTACCCGAGAACAGGCATGGGTGGTGATCGCCCCAGCTGAGCCCGCCGTCGCCGCGGAAGGCGTCGGCAATTTTCGACATGTCGATGAACATCGAGCCGAACGCGTTCATGGCGCGGGCCACGAACACCGGCGACGAGTCGTCGGCCAGCGCCATCGCGGCCTCGTCGCTGAGGCTGTAGGTGTCCGCCTTGCTGTCGTAGTCGATGAGGCCACCGGCGGCTTGGCCGTCGAGCCATTCGCGTACGAGGCGCGGGTTGCACCCTGCGCTCTTGGCGACCGCATCCGCGCTCTGCGCTCCGGCTCCGGCGAGCACGCGATACAGACCCAGCTCGTCGCCGAGCCAGGTGGCGAAGCACATCGCCGCGCCCGTCATGTTGCCGACCATCTTGCCCATGAACTCTTCGAGCTTGGCTTCGTCCATTCTTCGGCTCCCCTTTCGCGGCCTGCCCCACGCAGGCGCGATCCAGCCTCCGTCCAGGTCAGGACAAGGGCAATGCCCCTAAAGGTAACAATGCCCTTACCGCGGCTCGACGGCACTGGACGACTGTCTCGGCAAATCCCACTCGTCCGTACAACTTTTCGGTGATGTGCGGGTTCACAAACCCATCTGAGGTGGCGACGTAACTCGGGTGCGGTGACTCAGGGTCGGCGTCAGGTCGGGTTTGCCCTGCCGTCACCGAGGCATCGGCGGAGTTGTTCGTCGAACCAGCTTTCCGTGGGGGTTGTTCTCTTCACGTACGCCGACGCAACCAGGACCGCCGCATACGGGTAGGCGACTAGCGCGACTAGGACGAACCACGACACACGAACAGGATCGCGCCGATGGCTGGGTCCGCCAAGTGCAACGTCGTCGGGAATCTGCTCCGTCGGCAGACCTGAATCGTTCGCTTCACTGATACCCCCTGCTCATACTGGGTTTGTGAAACCGGCGCGCATCGCGAGGGCAACGATGCACACCCTGCGTGTCTGGTTGCCCTGACGTGCGGTGGACAGGGCGCAATGCAGTTGGCCGTGGTCCCGTCGTCAAATGGCGGTGGGGTGCTTGGGTTCGTAGAGCAGGACTTCGAGGTTGCCGGGGAGCACCATCGTCACGCCGATTCCGAAGCGCATGTCCTCAGGCGAGCCGCGGAACTCGATGCCCTTCTCCTTCAGCTCGGCCATGGTGGCCTCGATGCCGTCGCACATCAGCGAGAACTGGTGCACGGGCTCGTCGGACGGATGGACACCGAGCTCCGACGGCGGAAGCGCGAAGATCAACCAGCCTCCGCCGGCGTCGACGTGATCCCACTCGAAGACGTCACGCAACACCTCGCGCAGCGCCTCGGGCTCCGGTGTGTACAGCAGGACATGCACGCCGCTGATTGCCATTCATTGCCTCCCGAAGAACTCGATCAAGGTCTTGGCTACCACCTCTCCGTGCGTGAAGACGCCGAGATGGCTCGCGTCCGGAATCTCCACGAACTGCGCGCCCGGGATGACTGCAGCCGCTTCGCGCGCTCGCGGCGGCGGTGAGTCGACGTCGTGCTCGAACGCAAGCACAAGGCACGGCACGGCGATGTTCGGCCAGCCTCGTGTCCGTTCCAAGTCGTTCGACCACGCGAGGCACGCCTCGTACTGACCCAACCGGCCCGGATTCGGCCACGGCTCGAGGTCGTCGATCATCGAGAGCCAGCCGTCGACGAGTTGGTCATTCTGTAGATCGCGGTTGGGCAGATACCGGAGCGTCTCGGTCGCGTAGAAGAGCGGTGGCAGGTCGGGATCGAGTCGAGCGATCTCACGTTCGACCGTGGTGATGGCCTTCTCCCACGCGGTCGCCTTGTTGCAACTCCCGATGAACGCGGCGGCGCGAACTCGGTTGGCGTGATTGATCGCCATCGTCTCCGCGATCCATCCGCCCATCGAGTAGCCGGCAATACGAACTGACCCGAGCCCGAGGTGGTCCATGAGGCCGAGCAGGTCGCCGACCATGTCCTCAACGCAGTAGGGCGCGGGTGGGGACGAAGACGGCGCAACACCACGGTTGTCGAACGTCACGACCTGATACCCCGCCCCGACGAGGCCGGGCACGATCTCCAGCTGCCAGCCCACCGCCGGTTGCCCGCAGCCGCAGACGAGCACGACCGGGTCGCCCGCACCGAACACGTCGTAGGCGATGGTGACATCGCCGAGCTCGACGTCAGCCACGCGACGGTTTGTCAGTCCTTCAACGCCGGATGCTGTCTCGCGAGCAGCGGCAACAGGACACGCCGGGGCGTGAGATGAGCCACCGACGCGCCGACGCGGTTGGACATGCCAGGGATCACGACGGCCTTGTTCTTGTCGAGTCCCTTGATCGCGGCCTTCGCCACGTCCGCCGCGGAGACCCACATGAATCTCGGCAAGGCATTCGACGACTCCTCTTCGGAGAAGCCAGCTGTCTCGGCGAACTCCGTCTCGACGGGTCCGGGACAGAGCACGGTCATCGTCACGCCGGTGCCTTTGAGCTCCGTACGCGTGGCCCGGCTGTACGAAAGGACGAACGCCTTCGCACCGCCGTAGCCGGCCTGGCCGGGGAGCGGCTGGAACGCGGCGGTGGACGCGACGTTGAGCACTGCCCCTTGACCACGGTCGACCATGCCGGGCAAGAACATGCTGCAGAGGTGCACGATCGCCTCGACGTCGGTGCGAATCATGAGGATGTCGCGTTCAGGTGTGCTCTTGTGGACGGCGCCGGTAGTGGAGAGTCCCGCGTTGTTCACGAGCACATCGACGGTGAGCCCTCGGTCGGCGAGCTCGGACGCAATGGAGCTGCGCGAGCGTTCATCGCTGAGGTCCGCGGCAATGACCTCGGCGCGCACGCCATGGGCGGCTGCCAGCTCGTCGGCGAGTACTCGTAGCCGGTCCTCGCGCCGCGCGACGAGGGTCACCCCTAGCCCGCGAGCCGCGAGACTGCGCGCCAGCTCGCTTCCGATTCCCGACGATGCTCCGGTCACGATGGACGTCCGATCGGCAGCGGGTGCAGGCAGTGCCATAGCCGTGATCGTAGGACGGAGCCCGCGCCGACGGGGAAGACTCCCTGGATGGACGAGCGAGCCGGGCATCACACCGACTTCGACTACCTGAAGCGGAATCAGGACGCCTGGGATGGCATGGCCGCGGACTATGTCGACGCCGGGCGACGGAACTGGTCGAGCGATCCGACCTGGGGAATGTGGAGGATCCCCGATGCCGACGTCGGTTTGCTCGCCGGCGTGAAGGATGCAGACGTCGTCGAGCTCGGCTGCGGCACCGGATACATCTCGTCGTGGATCGCGCGTCTCGGGGGGCGGCCGATCGGAGTCGACCCGACGCCCAATCAGCTCGCGAGCGCTCAGAGGTTCCAGGAGGAGTTCCGGGTGCGGTTTCCGTTGGTGCGTGGTGCGGGCGAACACGTCCCGTTGCGCGATGCGTGTTGCGACCTTGTGATCAGCGAGTACGGCGCCGCAATCTGGAGTGATCCGTATCGGTGGATTCCCGAAGCCGCGCGCCTACTACGACCCGGCGGCGAACTGATCTTCCTCGGGAACGGCACGATCCTGATGCTGTGTGTCCCGGACGAGGACGGTGTTACCGCAGAGAACTGGATGCGACGGCCGTACTTCGGCATGCATCGCTTCGAGTGGCCCGACGACCCGGCGGTCGAGTTCCACCTCGGCTACGGCGACTGGATTCGGTTGCTGCGAAACCACGGTTTCGTGGTCGAGGACCTCATCGAGCTGCGCGCGCCAGAGGGCGGGACTACGCGCTACGAGTTCGTCACTTCAGAGTGGGCGCGTCAGTGGCCGTCCGAAGAAGTGTGGAGGGCGCACAAGACGGGCGTCACCAATCGAGGTTGAGGACCTGGCGCATCGACGACTCGAACGTGGCGTCATCCATACTGGCTCGGGCGCCGAGCACCATCTCTGCGTCGGCACCGACCGGGATTCGCAGCCCCGGACCCGACGACTCGATGGCATTGGCGATGGCGTCGGCGACGACCTCGGGGCCCGGGGCCGAATCCGCGCCAAGCGCAGCGCCAACATTCTGCATGATCGCGTCGAGCTCGTTGTAGGGCGGCTCGTCGACGCCATAGTTGGCGCCGGAATCCCCGATGCTCGTCTGGAAGAACCCGGGCTCGATGATGATCGTCCGAATACCGAAATGACCAGCTTCGATGTGCAACGCCTCGGAAAGCCCTTCCAGCGCGTACTTCGTTGCCGCGTAAAACCCCGACAGCGGCGAGCTCACCTTGCCGTTGATCGAGGAGACGTTGACGATCGTCCCCGCCCCGCGGGCGCGCATCTGCGGCAGCACGGCCTGCAACATTCGAACCACACCGAAGAAATTGGTCTCGAACAGACGGCGGACCTCGGCCATCGGGACGAGCTCGATCGGTCCGCCGACACCGATGCCTGCGTTGTTCACAAGCACATCGATGTCGCCGGCGGCATCGATCGCGGCTGCGACCGATGCCTCGTCGGTCACGTCGAGTGCGATGCGGGCGTCGACGTCGAGGTCCTCGAGCGTCTCCGGCCGCCGCGCCGTGGCGACCACCTCGAGCCCTCGCTTCTTCAGCTCGACGGCGGTGGCCCGCCCGATGCCCGTGGAACAGCCCGTGATGAGTACTCGAGTCATGGGCGGAGACTAGGGGGTGCGTGCGCGATGAGCAGCAGGTGCGCGCTCAGCCCCAACAACGACGGTTCCGTCTCGATCGCTCGGGCGGCCTCGAGGATCGCGTCCCGGTCATCGTCATTCGCCCAGCGCGGCGCGAGATGTGCCATCCAGCCCGCGAGACCCTCGACACCGAACACATCAGCCACGTCGAGGCCCGCTCCCACCGCCTCTGCTCGCAGATCCGACGGGTGGTGGAAGTACGCGGTGGTGAACCAGCCCGGCCGCCGTTCCGGATTCTCGTGGCGTCCGTCGGCAAGATCGCGCACAACCATCCGTTGGAACTCCACTTGGAAGAGGAACTCGCGCGCAAGACCGTCGAACAAAGAAGCGAAGCGGCTGATGGCGGCCACGGCGATGAGACCACCTGGACGCACGACCCGCCGTGCTTCCTCCAACGCGGTCAGCCGGTCAGCCCGCGACGGCAGGTGGTACATCGGTCCGAGCACGAGTGCGATGTCGTACGTCTCACTCTCGGCCGACAGTTGGCGGGCGTCGCCGACTTCGGCGGTGACGCCGAGCGAGGCCAGGTCGGCGCGCGCCTTCGCGACATGGCGAGGCGTCACGTCGACGATGTGGACGTGGTGGCCAGCTTCGGCCAGCCAGCGAGCGTGGACTCCGGTGGCCCCGCCCACGTCGATGATCTTGGCGGGAGCCTCCGGGAGATAGCGGCTGAGGATCTCGCGTGTTCGCAGAAGTTCGAGTTGGTCAAGGCCTGCGGCGAGCCGTTCCTCTTCGCGGTTCGCCTCGTAGTGCTCCACGACATCATCGAGCTCGTCGCTCACGGGACGACCCTAGAGACCGCGTCGACTGGTGCGGCTAGGCGATTGCGCCGGTCTCGCGCAGCTTGGCGATGCGATCGTCATCGGCGCCCAGCCACTCACTGAGGACCTCATCGGTGTGCTGACCCGCGTGGGCCGGGGGCCGAGCGACCTCGCCCGGAGTGCGACTGAACCGCGGTGCCGGCGCGGGCTGCACGATGCCCTCGAGCTCGAGGAAGGTCTTGCGGTGCACGTTGTGCGGATGCTGGGGTGCCTCCGCCAACGACAGCACCGGCGCGAAGCACACATCGGTGCCTTCCATGAGCTCGCACCACTCGTCACGAGTCTTGGCTTTGAAGATCTCCTTCATCCGCTCCTTCATACGCGGCCACTGCGTCTTGTCGTTCTGCCACGGCACGTCGGAGTCGCCTTCGAGTCCGGTCAGCCGAAGCAGCTCTGAATAGAACTGCGGCTCCAGCGAACCGATCGACACGTACTTGCCGTCGGCCGTCTCGTACACGTCGTAGAAGTACGCGCCGGTGTCGAGCAGGTTCGTACCGCGGTTGTCCTCCCAGATGCCCATCGCACGAAATGCATGGAACATCATCATCAAGCAGGCGGCGCCATCGACCATGGCGGCGTCGACCACCTGACCCTTACCGGACCGCTGAGCCTCGAGCAGTCCGCACACCATCCCGTACGCGAGCAACATTCCCCCGCCGCCGAAGTCGCCGATGAGGTTGAGCGGCGGCACGGGCGCCTCTCCCCTGCGGCCGATGGGCTCGAGCGCGCCGGCCAACGCGATGTAGTTGATGTCATGCCCCGCGGTATGGGAGTACGGACCTTCCTGGCCCCACCCCGTCATACGGCCGTACACGAGCTTCGGGTTGCGGGCGAGACAGTCGTCCGGCCCGAGGCCGAGACGTTCGGTGACCCCCGGGCGGAAGGGCTCGAACAGTCCATCGGCCTGCTCGACCAAGTCGAGTACGAGCGCGACACCATCAGGGCTCTTGAGGTCGACGCCGATCGAGCGACGACCGCGCTGCAGCACATCGGCGGGCGGTGTCGCGGGGTCGCCACCGCGAACCCGATCGGCGCGATCGATCTTGACGATGTCGGCGCCCATGTCGGCGAGCATGAACGCGCAAAATGGTCCGGGGCCGATACCGGCGAGCTCGATGATCTTGATGCCTGAGAGCGGACCGGAACTCATGATGCAAGCCTCTCGACGTTGGATGTATGACGGACGATGGCGTCGACGATCTGCGGCCACAGCTGCTGGGGAAGGTCATGGCCCATGTCGTCGACCTCGATCAGCTCCGCGCCTGGAATCAACTCTGCGGTCCGACGGCCGCCGCTGATGTCGATGAGCGGATCGAGCGTGCCGTGGATCACCAACGTGGGGGTTGTCACATCGCGTAACTGGTCCGAACGAGAGCCGGACGCGTAGATGCCCAACAGTTGGCGGCCATAGCCCACCGGGAAATAGGAACGGTCGTACACCGCCGAGCCCCGCTTCCGCAGGTAGTCCTCATCGAAGTACACCGGCCCGCAGAGAACCCGCCACCTGTCGACGTAGCTCTCGAGATACGCGTCGCGATCCGGTGCCGGGGGATGCAGGAGCGTGGCGGCGGCCTCGGCATTCGCCTGGCCGACATCGAGCTCGCCCGTCGTCGACATGATCGACGTCAGCGTGCGCACGCGTTGCGGATGCTCGATCGCCATGGTCTGGCCGATCATTCCGCCCATCGACACTCCTACGACGTGGGCCGACTCGATACCGAGATGATCCAGCAGACCGACGGCGTCGGCCGCCATGTCGGTGAGCAGGTACGGCGCCTCGATGTCCTCGCCTGCGAGCGCCCTCATGAAGGATTCGATGAAGTTGAATTTCGGCGAATCGATCTTCGTCGACAGGCCCACATCGCGGTTGTCGTAGCGGATGACGAAGTAGCCCCGGTCGACGAGCGCGTTGCAGAAATCGACGTCCCATTGAATCGCCTGGCATGTGAACCCCATGACGAGAAGCAGCGGCGCATCATCGGGCTCGCCGAACGTCTCGTACCAGATCTCGATTCCATTCGCGGGCGCAATGGGCATGGCGCATGTTCGCGGCGTCTTGACCGCTTGGTCAAGACGCCGTCACCGCTAACGTCCGGCCCTGTATGACGCTCACGTTCGGGGTGCACACCGGGCTGCAGAACACGACCGTCGATGAGCTCCGTTCGCTCTGGCATCGCATCGAAGAGCTCGGATTCGACTGGATCTCGATCTGGGACCACTTCTACTCCGCGGACTTCTCGGGCTACGAGTGTCTCGAGGCCGTCGCCTGCCATACCGCGCTGGCCTGCGAGACGTCGCGCGTTCGCTGCGGCTCGCTCGTCTACTGCGCGGGCTATCGCCATCCCGCGGTGCTCGCCAACGCCATCACCACGATCGATCACTTGAGTGGTGGCCGCGCCGACATGGGTCTCGGCGCCGGCTGGGCGTTCAACGAGTACGAGGCCTATGGCATCCGGTTCCTGTCCACAGGAGAGCGGCTGGACCTCCTCGAGGAGTCGGTCCAGTGCGTGCGAATGCTGTTGCGCGAGGAGGTTTCGAACTTCGACGGGAAGTACTTCCAACTGAAGGACGCTCGCTGCGAGCCGCGACCTGTCCAGGCCGAGTTGCCGATCTGGGTCGGCGGCGGCGGCGAGAAGCGCACCCTGGCGATCGTCGCGAAATGGGCCGACGGCTGGAACGTGCCCTTCATCAGTCCCGATGAGTTCGGCCGCAAGCGAGAGGTCTTGGCTGGTCACTGCGAGAAGGCAGGGCGTGATGTCAACGACATTCGCTGCGCAGCGAACGTCGGGCTCGCATTCACGGAAGAGAGCCTCAAGACGCAGTTTGGCCTCCTGGCCGACGGCATCCGTCCCGGCGTCCTGACGGGGTCGGATGACCAAGTCGTTGAAATGGTCGGTCGGTACGCCGACGCGGGCGCCACGCAGATCAACGTTGCGCTACGGGCACCGTTCCTCACCGCGGAGCTCGAGCGGCTGGCGCCCGCCATCCAGCAGATCGGCTGACGTTGCTGGACATCCGGCGCGACCCGCTGACCGGCGCGCTCGTAGCGGTCAACGCGGCGCGCCAGGCACGGCCAAACCGTCCCGACGAGGACTGCCCGTTTTGTGTCGGCGGTCTCGAAGCGCCGGAGCCGTACGCCGTGCGCGCGTTCGCCAATCGATGGCCCTCGTTCCCCGACGACCGATGCGAGGTGGTGCTCTACACCCCGGATCACCACGCGTCGTTCTGGTCGATCGGTGTGAACGGCGTGCTGGCGGTGATCGACTTGTGGGCTGACCGCTCGGCGATCCTGGGCGGACGCGACGACGTCGCCTACGTGCTCGTGTTCGAGAATCGCGGCGCGGAAGTCGGCGCGACCATCCCCCACCCTCATGGCCAGATCAACTCGTACGCGGCGGTGCCACCGATTCCCGCAGCGGAGTTGAGCACGGAGATGTGCGCGGTGTGCGCGGAAGACCCCGGTGATCGTCTGGTGAGCGCTGCCGGTGGTTGGCGGGCGTGGGTCCCCTACGCGTCGGTCTATCCCTACGGCTTGGTGGTTGCGCCGGTCGCGCACGAGCCCGACCTGCCGTCGCTCTCGATGGCATCGAGACGAGATCTCGCCACCGTGTTGGTCGATGTCCTACGTCGCCTCGACGGGCTGTGGGACCGGCCGATGCCGTACATGTTGTGGTTTCACCAGCGTCCGTTCGACGACGGCTCGTGGCGCGGCGCACACGTGCACGCGGAGATCGCGGTCCCGCAGCGCGCGCCGGGAGTGCAGCGCTTCATTGCCGCCGGCGAACTGGGCAGCGGTCTCTACGTCAACCCGGTGGTGCCCCAATCCGCGGCAGCGGAGCTGAGGGCTGTGAAATGGTGAACGAGCAGCTGCGGGTGTGGGCACCCGGTCGCGTGAACCTCATCGGTGGTCACAGCGACTACTCCGGCGGACTGGTGCTTCCGATGGCCATCGATCTCGGCACCACGATCATCGGTCAGCGCGGACACGAGCGAGTCGTGCTCGTCTCTCGTGACGATCCTGAACCGGCGGAGGTCGAGCTGGACGAGGACAACCCGGCGGGCGTCACGCCGGCGTGGGCTCGCTACGTCGCCGGCGTCGTGGCCGAGGTGGCGCCGACCACCGGATTCATCGGTCAGGTGTCGACCACCATTCCGATCGGAACCGGACTTTCGTCGAGCGCCGCCCTCGAGGTGGCCGTCGCGCTCGCGCTCGTAGGTGACGATCGGATCGATCGACCACAGCTGGCGCTGGCCTGTCAGCGCGCCGAGCACCGGGCCGCGGGTGTGCCGTGCGGGATCATGGACCAGTTCTCGTCGCTGTTGGGCGTCGAAGGGCATGCACTCCTCATCGACTGCACCTCGCTCGACGTGACCCCCGTGCCGGTGCCCGACGACATCGCCATCGTCGTGGTGGACAGCGGGCAACGGCGCTCACTCGCCACCGTGGGCTACGCCGACCGTCGCGCCGAGGTGGCGCGCGCGGCCGAGCTTCTCGGGCCACTTCCGAGCGCGTCGCTGAGCGACGTCGAATCGCTCGACGACGGCGTACTGCGAAAGCGAGCTCGTCACGTCGTCACCGAGAACCAGCGCGTGCGCGATTTTGTCGCCGTGCTCGCGAGCGGAGATGTTGCAACGGCTGGGCTGCTGATGACGGAGTCGCACGCGAGCCTCCGCGACAACCAAGAGGTCACGACACCGGCACTGGATTCGCTCGTCGACCGGCTCGTCGCCATACCCGGAGT
Organism: Acidimicrobiaceae bacterium; assembly: GCA_041166685.1. Lineage (GTDB taxonomy): Bacteria > Actinomycetota > Acidimicrobiia > Acidimicrobiales > JACDCH01 > DASUCS01. The sequence goes on from JBEEGD010000085.1 coordinate 21,263, forward strand.
GCACGGCGCCCGGCTCACAGGCGGTGGATGGGGCGGTTGCGTCGTCGCGCTCACCGACCCGGGCGTGCTCGACGAAGGTTGGACCGTTCGCCCCTCAGCCGGAGCGTCGGTGGAGTCGCTGTCGGCCTAGTTGCGTTCCTGCGCTGGCCAACCCCTCATGCGGTGGTGAAGTAGCGCATGTTCGTGCGCAGCATCGATGTTGGGCGCTACGGACGGGGGGCGTCGGGGCGGGCATAGGCGACGCCCGCGCCCCAATCCACCGAGTTGGTGCCTGTGGGAGGCCGAGCGTCGTCGCCACAGAGGAACGACAGCTCGTGGTCGGTGAGGAGCGGCCACGTCGCGAGCGCTTCCTCCGGCGTGGGATCACGACGAGCATTGCGAGTGCTACCGGGCGACGCGGCCTCCATCGCGGCGCCGTATGCCTCCCACGGCTGCCAACCGGGCACGGTGTGCTCGCCACCGGGCCCACGGAACAACACGGTCGGAAACACGTACCGCCATCCATCGCCATCGGGCTTGGCGTTCCCCTTGCCCACATGCGTCTCTCGCAGCTCGAGGACGTAGTCGTTGGGCCGCCGCGTTTCCTCGCGGTCAGCGGCGAACGTCTTCGCGACGTCGTCGCTGTCGAGGTCGGTCTTCAGGCGATCGACGTCGAGCTCGGGAATCTGAGCGGCCAACGCCAGCACCCGCGGCTCGGAATCGGCGGGCTCCCAGTAGACGAAGCACGACTCGCGGATGGCCCGCAGCAAGGCCCGGCCTCCGGCATCGCTTTGGGCCTGCGCAGCCTTGACCGCGCGGCCCGCGTCTGCACTCAACGTTGGTGTCCAGCGGAGCCCAACCGGCCAGGGCATCGACGTGTGCTCGAACACCTTCTGCCAATAGTCCGCCGTCGTCGGTGCGATGGCGACCGGATCGAACAACGGGTCGCTCGCACGGCGATCCGCCACCAGATCGCCCATCACGGTCCGCCAGGCAAGTTGATCTCCGAAACGCCATCGCAACCGGCGCAGCTTCGGCTCTGTACCCCAAGCCCACGAGCACCACGGATCCGTGTACTCCACGAGTTCAACGGTCATCGATGATCATTCTGCTCCAAACACCTCGCTGCGCATACAGACGCGTAGCGCAGGGTCGAGGCCCTGGCGGGCCTCCGAGGCTCGCAGTTGCCGCAGCTCGGGCCCGAGCTCGTGATCGTCGAGAACACGAAATCCGTGACGGGCGTAGTAGGGAGCGTTCCACGGCACGTGTTCGAAGGTGGTCAGCGTCACGGCAGCGAGGGGGTGGTCGCGAGCCCACTCGCGCACGTGCGCCAACAGGGCGGCGCCATAGCCGCGTCGACCATGCCGTGGATCGACGCTGAGCTGCTCCAGATGGGCGAGGCCGTCAACGATGTCGACCAGCGCGTAACCGACGATCGCATCCTCCTGCACCATGACCCAGACCCGTTCGCCGGCGAGGTAGACGCGGAGTTCCTCAACCGAGAATGGCTCGGCGGCAGCGATGTCGGTCATTCCAACGTCGGCGAAGAGCGCTCCCGCCGCCCGCTCGATCGCGCGCAGCGCTTCGAGCTCGTGAAGCTCTGGAGCGCGGATCAGGGGTTGAACAAGCTGCCGAGCACGAGACCGTCGGGGCCGTACGCCCCTTCGGGGTTGGCGCGGACCGCGACGTCGAGCGCCTCGGCGTCGTCGCCGACGAGGATGCGCCACGCTCCCTTGCGAACGCCGGCCAAAATGATCGTCGCAGCCCCCGCGGCGGAGAGCGGCGCGCTGTCGCGGAACATCTCACCCATCATGCCGACCATCTTGCGCAGGTCGTCGTCGGCCACCCCATCCGCCGGCAAGCCGCGCAATGCGAGTCCGGCGCGGAACTCGTCGAGCTCCCTCGACGAGAGGTCCTCGGGCTCGGGCGCACCGAGGATGCGGCGGCTGTTGATCACGATGTCGGTGCCGATGTGTCCCGGCATCACCACCGCGACCTTGACGTGGGGCGCATTGACGCGGAAGTCCTCGAGCAAGGCCTCCGAGAATCCCTTCACGGCGAACTTGGCCGCACTGTACGCGGTGTGAGGAATGCCCGGCCCGAGTGAAGCCCAAAAGCCATTCACGCTGCTCGTGTTCACGAGATAGCCGTCGTCGCTCGCGACGAGCAGAGGAACGAATGCTCGGCTGCAGTTGTAGACGCCGCCCCAGCACACCGAGAAGGTCTGGTCCCATTCCTCGCGCTTGCCGGCGATGAAGCTGCCACCACCGCCGATACCGGCGTTGTTGAACACGAGGTTGACGTGGTCGGTTTCGTGCTGCGCGACCACCTCGTCGCGAAAGCGGCTGACCTGCGCCTCGTCGGCGACGTCGCACGCGTGAGTGGTGATACGCGTGCCGGCCGGTGCGACGGTCTCGGCCCGAAGCGCGGTGTCGGCCAAGGCGTCGGCAGTGAGGTCACAGGTTGCGACCGAGCACCCTTCCGTCGCGAGTTGGATCACCAGCTCGCGACCCATGCCAGTGCCACCACCGGTGACGACCGCCAACCGACCCTCGAACGATTCCACGCGGGTCCCCCTTTGTCCGACGCGACCCTACGCGCTGGCCTCTGCACGCGCCTTCAACGCGCGGGCCACGTCGTCGAAGCCTCGCTGCACGTGCCGCCCCACGACCAGGAACATCAGGCCGACGCCAGCGCCGCGGAACGCGTCCGTGGTGGAGTACCGCGTTCGACCGTCGCCGAGGTCGGTCACCACTTGGCACCGGTCGGCGTTGATGAACCAACGGGGCCCCACGTTGCCGCCCCAACACACGCGCTCGCCTTCGACGACGGCCGTGACGTATTCGAGTTGGCTCATCACGTTGGGCGGACGCAGCTTCACCCGCATGTCCACTGGGGAGCCGAGTTCGAGGGTGGTCGAGACTTCGACGGTGAACGGATTCCACTCGGGGTACGAGTCGAAGTCGCGCAGAATCGCCCACACGAGATCCTTGGGCGCGTCGATCTCGATCTCAGAGCTGATGACGCGACGCTTGTCGCCGCGTGCGCGAGCCACAGCGCTACATGCGGCTCAGGAGGTCGGCCTTCTTCGCCGCGAACTCCTGCTCGGAGATCACGCCTCGCTTGCGCAACTCGTCCAGCTTCTCGATCTGCTCTGGGATGGACGCGCCCACCTGCTGCGTCGTTGCCTGTTGACGCCCGCCGTGCAGGCGAGTCGAGTTGGCTTCCATCTGCCGATAGATCTCGTTCTGCACGATGGCGGGCTTGCGCACGTCTTCGAAGGTCTCGGCCCCGCGCTCTCCGGCCGACTCAATTCCCAGGTCACCCGCGCCGAGCATGCGCTCGAAGATCGACTGATTGAAGAACACGGTGTTGATCCGTTCGAGCGGGATCTCGATTCCCTGCTTTGCAATCACTCCAACGCGATGAATCACCCGATCATTTGTGACGACGAAGTTCGTGTTGGACCACTTCGCGTACCGGATGCCGAACCAGCCCAGGCAGAACAGCACGAGCACGCCGCACAGGATCTTGAGGACGGACCAGATTCCGCCGTCGCCTGCCGTGACCAGCACGATGACTCCGAGGATGATGGCCCCGACGAGCGCGGCGGTGGGCTCCGCCATGTAGATCCAGTGCGGGCGCAGATCGAGTACGACCTCTTCGCCGTCGTTGAGGAGCTTTCGCGGGAACGCCACGCCGGAAAGCTACCCGTATCCCAGTTCGTGGAGGCGATGATCCGAGAGTCCGAAGTGGTGTCCGACTTCGTGCACGACCGTCACCCGAACCGCCTCGATGACCTCTTCTTCGGTCGCACAGTGTTCAAGGATCGGCAGGCGGTAGATCGTGATGCGGTCGGGCATCCCGCCCCCCAGTCCGTACTGCTCTCGACGAGTCAACGGAATCCCCTGGTACAGGCCGAGGATGTTGCGGCTGAATCCTTCGTCCTCGACGAACACGGCCACGTTGTCGATGAGACGGCCGATGTCGGGAGGGATGCCATCGAGCGCCGCAGCCACGAGCTCCTCGAACCTCTCGGCCTCGACCTCGATCACCGTCCCACTGTCGCAGGTGTTCGTTATGGTCGCAGCGATGGATACCGCCGCACCGGAACGCGCCCTGTTGGAGGGCTTGAACGAGGCGCAACGGCAGGCCGTCACGTCCGAAGCAGCGCCGCTGGTCATCCTCGCGGGCGCGGGATCAGGCAAGACGAGGGTGTTGACCAGGCGTATCGCCTATCGCTGCGTGACCGAGGTGGCGGACCCGCGACACGTCGTGGCACTCACGTTCACGCGCAAGGCGGCTGGCGAGCTCGGCACGCGCCTGCGGAATCTTGGGCTTCGCGACACGATCGCGGCCGGCACCTTTCACGCCGTCGCGTACGCGCAACTGCGTCGCTCCTGGGCCGACCGCCGGATGCAGGCACCCACGCTGCTCGACCGCAAGGTCCAATTGCTGGGCCGCCTGCTCGGTCGCGGCTCCGGGGTCAAGGCCGTCGACGTGGCGGGCGAGATCGAGTGGGCCAAGGCGCGCATGATCGCCCCCGCCGACTATCCGCGCGAAGCCGCCGCTGCCCGTCGCCGGCCGCCCGTCGAGCCGCAGGCGATGGCCGAGCTCTATGACCGTTACGAGCGAGAGAAGCGAAACCAGCGCGTCGTCGACTTCGACGATCTCTTGCGGCTGTGCGCCCACGGCATCGAGACCGATACCGAGTTCGCCAGCTCACAGCGCTGGCAGTTCCGTCATCTCTTCGTCGACGAGTTCCAAGATGTGAACCCGCTGCAGTTCCGGTTGCTGGAGGCGTGGCGGGGCGATCGACTCGACCTGTGCGTCGTCGGCGACCCCAACCAGGCGATCTATGCATGGAACGGCGCCGACCCCACGCTGATCAACAAGCTCGCGGACCGCATCCCGGGCACCGAGACGGTCACACTCGAGAGCAATTACCGCTCATCACCGCAAGTCCTCGCCACCGCGAATCGTGTCCTGGAATGTGGAGCGGTCTCGAAGCTGCGGCTGCGCCCGACCCGGTCGGAAGGGCCGGTACCAGAGGTACGGATCCATTCCACCGACACGCAGGAGGCCCAGGCCATCGCCAGGGCGATCGCCCGAAATCACGGACCGGACACGCCGTGGTCGCACCACGCGGTGCTCGTCCGGACAAACGCGCAAGCCGTGTTGTTGGCCGAGTCCCTGCGCGGGATCGGCGCGCCGGTGCGAGTGCGCGGGCAGACGGCGTTCCTTCAGCTCCCAGAGATTCGCGAGGCCCTCGGAGCGCTCCGGCGATCACCCGCCGGTCTGCGTGACGCGCTCCTCGACCTCGAGGCTCGCCTCCCCCGCGCCGTCGACGTCGAAGGTGCCGACGACGAGGACGGCGATCCTGACGAGGCCCAGCTGGATACACAGCCCTTGCTGTCCGATGCCGAGCTGACGCGAGTCCGCAACCTCGAGGAGTTGCTCCGTCTGGCCAACGAGTTCTTGGCCGACGATCGCTCGCCGACGGCTGGCGGTTTCGACACATGGCTCAACGCCACCGTTGGCACCGACGACGCGGGTGGCGGCGCCAACGCCGTCGACGTCGCAACCTTCCACGCGGCCAAGGGGCTCGAGTGGCCGATCGTGCATCTCGCGGGCCTCGAATCAGGACTCGTGCCGATCGGCCAAGCCCAGACCAACGAGGCCGTCGCCGAGGAGCGCCGCCTCTTCTACGTCGCCGTCACGCGAGCCGAACGCGAACTGTGGTTGCACCGGGCGGAACAGCGGACCTTCGGGACCCGGGTCGCCAAGCGAAAGCCGTCGCCCTACCTCGACGAGATCGAGCCCGTCCTCGATGCCATGCGCCGCGGCGCCGAGCCGGCAGACGCTCACCAACATCTTCCGGTCGTGCGCGAGACGGTGCGAAATGCCGCCCGGACTCGCGCCGGCGTTCGGGCGTCGTCGCTCGGTCCAAACGATCAAGCCCTGTTCGAAGATCTGCGCCGGTGGCGATCGGTGCAGGCCAGAGCGGCCAGCGTGCCCGCCTTCGTCATCTTCGACGACAAGACCCTCACCGAGGTCGCAGCCCGGCGTCCCCAAGATCGAGCGGGCCTTCTCGCCGTCCCCGGCATTGGTCCGGTCAAGCTCGAGCGCTATGGCGACGACCTTCTCGCCGTCGTCGCGCAACACTGACGCTGTGCGGTTCCAGCTCGAGCAGCGCATCAACGGGCCTGTCGACTCGGTGGCGGAGGCCTTCGTCGATCCCGGCTTCTACGAACTGCTTGCTGCACTTCCCAACCTCGCTCGCCCCGAGCTGCTCGGACGTGAGGAGAAAGGCGCGGTGGTGCGCATGCGCGTGCGCTATCGCTTCACGGGTCAGTTGTCCGCCGCCGTCCGCGCCGCGATCGACCCGCAAAAGCTGTCGTGGGTGGAAGAGGCAGACCATGATCTCGGCGCCCACCACGTGACGTTCCGCATGATCGCCGACCATTACGCCGATCGGTTTCGATGCTCCGGTACGTATCGGTTCGAGCCGGCGGGCGACGCCGTCACGATTCGAAACTGCACCGGCGACATCCAGATTCGCATGCCGCTCGTGGGCCGGAGGGTGGAGACCGCCATCGTGTCGGGCGTGCGCGAACACCTCAACGCCGAGGTCGAGCTCGTCGAACGATTCATCGCCGATCAGGCCGGTTGACGACACCACCAGGCTGCGCGACAACTGGGTCATGGCTGGTTCGCTCTCATGGATCACGGATGATTCCTGGCCGAGCGACGAGGGGTGGCCCTATCCCGACACCGACGCCGACGTCGGAGTCGATCAGCTCGAAGCGCTTGCCGACATCACTGCGGATGCGGACGACGACCTCGTCAGCCTCCACGCCGCCGCCCCTCGCCTCCTCGACGACCTCGGCCCGGTAGAACGAGCGGTGATCACCGCTCGGTACGGCCTCGACGGCCGACAACCTCAGACGATCCGCGAGATCCAGCACGAGCTCGGTTTGCCTCGCGCCGATCTGCGTGTCGCGCTCGGTGACGGTCTGGCCAAGCTCCGCACTCGCGTGGGCTAGGAGGACGACCCTTCGTTACTGTCCTCAACTGAATGGAAGTTGAGGGGAGCCGTTCGCAGTTCTCGCGCCGCGCGCTTTTGGCGCGGATGTCGGCGATCGGCGCCCTCGGCTGGACCGGTGACCTGTGGACGCCAGCCCGCGCCGCGGCGCTGACGCGAACGATGGCCGTAGCCACGAATCCCGCAGGCACCACCCTCGAGTCGACCGTCGTACGTCTCGGCTCGGGCCCGTACCGCTTGCTCGGGGATGGTCCCGGGTGGCCGATCGTCGTGCGGACAGACCTCGCGGAACCCAACGGCGGTCGCGAGGACCGCCGCGTCCCGATGCTGGCCCTCGTGCATCTCACGGACGTGCACTTGATCGACGCGCAGAGCCCAAACCGGGTCGAGTTCCTCGATCGTTACGGACCACCGTTCGAAAGCGCGTACCGGGCGCAAGAGACACTGACCACTCAAGTCGCGATGTCGATGATGACGCGCATCAACTCGCTCGGCGCCGGACCGATCACTGGTCGCCCGTTCGATGTGTGCGTCTCGACCGGCGACAACATCGACAACCAGCAGCACAACGAACTTGCTTGGTTCATCACGACCCTCGATGGCGGGCGTCTCGTGCCCGACAGCGGGGCCATCGGCGCCTACGAGGGCGTGCAGGACGGTGTCTCCGTCGACCATCACTATTGGCATCCCGACAGCGGGATCATGGATGACTTCAAGACCGTCAACGGGTTCCCCGACTACCCGGGACTGCTCGATGCGGCCATCACCGCGTTCGACGCGCCCGGCCTCAACATGCCCTGGTACTCGTGCTACGGGAATCATGACGGTCTCGTGCAAGGGAACATGCCGGGTGTCCAGCCGAATGACGTCCGGCCTCTCGATGGAATTGCCATCGGTACGGTCAAGCCCATCGATCTCGGCGCGGGCGTCTCGCCAACGGACATTCAGAACGCGTTCGCGAATCCGAGCCACGTGGCCACGCTGCTCATGCAAGGCGGTGCGCCAGTCCGAACGGTCACCGCGGACGCGGAGCGGCGAGCCGTGTCCATCGACGAGTGGGTAACTGCTCATCTCTCCTCGCCGAGCGCCCCCGGACCGCACGGCCATGGCTACGTCGAGGACATGCTCGGCACCACCCGGCTGTACTACACGTTCTCCGTCGCGCCCGGTGTGCTCGGCATCAGCCTGGACACGGTCAACCACGGCGGCTACGCCGACGGGTCGATCGGCGAGGCACAGCTGGCGTGGCTCGAAGCGCGGCTGATCGAGGCCAGCGGCCGATACCTCGACAGCGGCGGCACAGAGGTGCGCACCGGCCGCACCGACCAATTGGTGATGCTCTTCAGCCACCACAACAAGGGCACGATGGCCAATCCGGTTCCCGACTTCTCGAATCCGGGCGAGAGGCGGCTGACCTTCACCGAGCTGCACGCGGTGTTGCAACGGTTCCCGAACGTGATCGCGTGGGTCAACGGCCACACGCATGTGAATCGCGTCAACCCTGTCCCGGACCCGACCGGCTACACCGGCGGCTTCTGGGAGATCACGACCGCCGCGCACGTCGATTACCCGGAGCACGCCCGGCTCGTCGAGTTGGTCGACAATCGCGACGGCACGCTCTCGCTCTTCGCGACGATCATCGAGCACGCAGCTCCGGCGGCCGCCAACCCTCACGACCTCTCGGTCCTCGGTATGGCGGCAATCAGCCGAGAGCTCTCGGCCAACGATCCGCAGGTGGATACTGCGGACAAGCTCGGGGCTCCGACCGATCTCAACGTCGAGCTCGTGATCGCGGCCCCGTTCGATCCCAATCCCGCTCCCTCGGCCACGCCAACGACGACGCAAACCCCGATCGTTCGCACTGGATCCGACCTCAAGCTGCCGCTCGTGGTGGGAGGCACGGCCATCGCCGGCGCGCTCGCCATCCGGCGGCGCCTCGAGCGCCCCACCAGCTAGCGGTCGAGCTCGGCGATCAGCTTCTTCGGCGCGACCAAACGATACGCATCGTCGACAATGCCGGCGACCTCGTCCCAGTCAACCTCGACGTCGAGTCGCACGCCCACCCATCCCCGGTGGCCCACGTACGGCGGCACGAAGAAGCGGTCCGGCTCCTCATCGACCAGAGATCCCTGAACACCTGGCGCGGCGGGACAGACGATCGCGATGCGGTCGGCGCCGTGGTGATGGTCGTCGAACATCACAAAGACCTTCTTGTCGCGTACGAACCACGTCGGCTCGCCGTGGCTCAGGCGCTCCGTCGCTTCGGGAAAGCCCAAGCAGATCGCGCGGAGGCGCTTGAGGATCTCGCTGTGACCCTGCAACTACCGGCGCTCCATCGACATTCTCATGAGGTCGAGCCTTGCGGCGAGACCTCCAAAGGGCACAGCGCCGAGCCGGCGCGCAGCACCGGCTCGGGGACGCAGCGAGCGCTCGCCGACCAACTATCGACCATCCCGCTGCGCGAGCGAAGGACCAACATTCTTGTCGAGCCATGCGTTGATCGGCTTGGCGGCGTGCAGCACGTCGATGATGCGCTGCTTCGCCTTGGGCGTACCCAGCCACGCCGCGATCGGCCACTGCTTCCACGTGATGAGACCCTTCATGCGCAGCAACTCGATCCGAGGATGGTCCTTCGGATAGCCCTTCGGCGCGGTCTTCAGTTCTTCGTGAGCACTGACCTCGATCCCCTCGGCCCGCACGGCGTTCACAAGCTTCTCGATCTGGGCTCCGGTGCGATCCTCGGCGACCGCGCGGCGAAGCCGCTCGAGCTGATCGGGCATCGGCATGTACATGCCCGACCCGACGCCGAAGGCGTCCGCGGACAACGAGATGTAGCCGCCCTTGCTGAGGGTCCCCGCGATGTTCGTCTTGTACGGCGACTTGTCGGTGCTGAAACGAATGTCGCGGTTCGGCCGGAAGATCTTGCCTTCGCCGAATTCCTTGCCGAGCTCCTCGAGCAGCTCCTCCAGCGGCCGCCGCACCTTCTGCTCGTAGGTTGATTTGTTCGCGTGCCAGAAGGTCTTCGAGTTGTCGACCTCCAGCGCTTCGAAGAACTCAATGGCCTCCGCGCTCCACCCTTTGAACGCCATGGAGCGAAAGCTACTGCGCACCCCGCGCCGCGTCTCGGGCTTCGAGCATCTGCTGCAGCTTCGAGAAGTCGACGCTGATGAACAGCCCTTCGGCCTCGGCGCAGAGCACGTCCCCCACATAGAGGTTGCCCCGGCACACGATCTTGCGGCCGTCGGCTCGATCCAGCCAACCTGCCATTCGCAGCTCGGTGTGCAGCGGCGTGGGCGCTCGGTAATGGATGGTGAGGCGCCCGGTCATGCCGTGATTGCCGGACAACGACTGCGCGAGACCAAGCAACTCGTCGAACATCGCCGCGATGTAGCCGCCGTGCACGTGGCCGGGAGGCCCCTCGTAGGCCGAACCGCAGACAACCGTGCCTACGACCCGATCCTCGAGGATCTCCATTCGCATCGGGGGCGCCAACGGGTTCGACAGCCCCATCAACGGGCTGTTGTCGAAAGGTCCCGCGGAGTCGCCCGCTGGCCCGGCCTCGGCGATCCCGGTGAAGAGGTGGTCTTGGGGATAGGCGCCGAGCCGCGCCGCGATCGCCTCGAGGTCGTCGGCGACACCGTGGAACACCTCGAGCGGGGCGGTGGTGGCGACAAAGCGCTCGATCACGCTCCGCAGTGCATCGGCGAGCCGTCGAACTTCGGCGCGACGTTCGGGCGTCTCGTCAGTCGGAAGCTCTGGCCACGTAAAAGTCACAGGTTCTCCACGTCGAAGTCCACCACCAGCGGTGCGTGGTCTGAAGGCAGTTTGCCCTTGCGGGCATTGCGGTCGATGAGCGCCCAACGCGATCGGTCAGCGAGCACTTTGGTCGCGAGCATGAGGTCGATCCGCATGCCCAGATGCTTGTGGAAGTTCCCGGCTCGGTAGTCCCACCAGGAGTACAGGCCGGTGTCCTCGTAGTGGCGCCGGAAGACGTCGACCAAGCCCCATGCTTCGAGATCGGCCAGCGCGGCGCGCTCTGGCGCGCTCACATGCGTTGCACCGTGCACGGCGTTCGCATCCCATACGTCGCGGTCCTCGGGTGCGATGTTGAAGTCACCGCACACGACCACCGGCGAATTCGCATCGCAAGCGGCGTCGAGATGGGCTCGCAGCCGACCCAGCCAGTCGAGCTTGAACGTGTACTGATCGTCCTCGAGCGAGCGCCCGTTGGGCACGTACACGGTCGCGATTCGGATCCCGGCGCACGTCGCCGACAGGATGCGCGCCTCGTTCCCCATGATCTCGTCGTCCGGCGCGAAGCCCGATGATGGTGCGTCGATCCCGACGCGGCTCAAGATCGCCACCCCGTTCCACCGACCTTCGCCGTGATGCACGGCGTCGTAGCCCAGGGCGGAGAACGTCAACGCCGGGAACGCTGAATCGGCCAGCTTCGTCTCTTGCATGCACAGCACGTCGGGCTGGCACTCCTCGAGCCACGCTTCGACGCGCGGCAACCGCGCCTTCAGGGAGTTGACGTTCCACGTCGCAATTCGCATTCGCGGAGGACTCTAGAGTCACGGCGAGTGCACGCAACCATGTGGTCGGACTACATCTGCCCGTGGGCATACCTCGGACGCGACCGCACGGCGTTGCTGCGTTCGATGCAGGTCACGGTCACCTCGATGCCCTACGAGTTGCACCCGGAACTGCCGAGGGAAGGTCGTACCGTGCGACCCCACGGACGGCTCGGACAGGTCTACGCCGACATCGCTCGGCAGTGCGCGGAGGTCGGGATGCCCTTCCGCGCACCGACCCACGTCCCGAACAGCCGGCGGGCGTTGGAGACGGTCGAGGTCATCCGAGACCAGTTCCCGACCTCGTTCCAGGCACTCGACGCCGCGTTGTTCGCCGCTCACTTCGTCGACGGAACCGACATCGGGGACCCCGACGTGCTCGATCGACTCGTCGAACGCTCCGGTGCGTCAGCCGCGACCATTCGAGAAATGGTTGACGAGGGAGCTGGTCGTCAGGCGGTGGTCACCTCGATGGCACTCGCGCACGACCACGGCATCGCCGCCACGCCGGCATGGCTGTTCGGCGAGGAGTTCGTACTCCCCGGCGCTCAGCCGCGTGAACTGTTCACACGCGTGGTTACCCGTCTCCGAGCCCGGTCGGGGTGAACCCGACCGGGCTCGGAACGGTGACTGGCATCCAGGCCGCGCGTTAGCGCTTCTTGGCCGGAGCCCTCTTCTTGGCTGCCTTGCGCTTGGCCGGAGCCTTGCGCTTCGCGGGAGCCTTCTTCTTTGCAGCCTTGCGCTTGGCCGGAGCCTTGCGCTTCGCTGCCTTGCGCTTGGCCGGAGCCTTGCGCTTGGCTGCAGCCTTGCGCTTGGCCGGAGCCTTCTTCTTGGCTGCCTTGCGCTTGGCCGGAGCCTTGCGCTTGGCTGCAGCCTTGCGCTTGGCCGGAGCCTTCTTGCGCTTGGCCGGAGCCTTTTTTGCAGCTGCCTTGCGCTTGGCCGGAGCCTTCTTGCGCTTGGCAGCCTTCTTGGCGGCAGGTGACACGGGCGCCTCCTCGGCGTCTGTTTGTTGTTTGGTGTTGCCGGCCGCAACTGCGACCGCCTCGGCGGCATCTCTGCCGCTTTCGGACTTGGTGAGCCGACCATCCTTGGGCACCACATCGATTCCGCGTCGTGCGGGATCGAAGCGTTGGACCATGAATGGGCGCGTCTCCCCGAGATTGAGTACCTCGCGCGCGCTCCGCGGTGGTGGATCCCCTAGCTCGCGGAGCGGTACGTAGCACTGCGCATCGCCCACGTGGACGTACGCGCCGTGTGAAGAAAAGCGATCCACCACACCGTCGACGACCGACCCGACGGGGTGATCGACGACGAATGTCGCGTACACCAGCTGATCGTTGATGGGTTCGCCGTGCGCGCCCGATCGACGCCGGCGAGTCCGTGTTTCCGGTGACTTCACCGGCGGAGCGGCCGCGAGCGTCGCCTTCGTGGCCGGCTTCGCAACCGGTTTGGCGACGGGTTTGGTCGATTCCTTCTTCGCCGGCCTGGGCGTCTTCAGCGGAGCG
>JBEEGD010000086.1:0-12076 GCA_041166685.1 Acidimicrobiaceae bacterium
GTACGCGGTCAGGGCCGGCTGGTCGTCCAGGGTCAGCACGCGGTTCCCGGTGCTGGCGGTCACGACCATCGGCTCTCCTACCGCGCGCCAACCGTGCTCCACGCCGATGCCGATCGGGCCGTCGGAGCCGATGGCGGCGCCCACGATCGAGTGCTCGAGGACTGAGTCGCCGTGGAACTGGAACGTGTGCTGCATCTTCAGGTCGTCTCCGGCACATCCGCCCACGAGCGGAACCTCGGCTCCCAAGACGCGATGTGCGCCCCGCACCACCTCTTGTTGGTCACCGCCGAGCCCGTCGCTCAACAGCAACATCACTTTGTACGGCCGCGAGTCCAAACGGGCCACGCTGGCGGCGACCTCGGCTCCGGCCTCGCGCAGCCCCTGGGTGTCCGCGCTGGCCGAGGCGGTTGCCACCGAGAACCCTTGTCCGCCGAGCGCCATGATCACCACACCGGCCGTCCCCGGTCCTGCTGCCGCGATTTCGCCAGCGGTCGAGCAGCCGATGACCGGGACATCGTGGGCGATACCGGCCACACCAGCGAGCAACAGCTTCAAGTCGTACGCGTCGGACGAGAAGACGATCAGGAGCTTCGGATCGTCGCCCGTGAGGGCCTGGGTCGCGGCCTGCGCTCCCGCCCGCCGAGGGTCTGGGTCCTGCGACGCGCCGGTGGCCGCCCATTGGGTTGCCGTGCGGGCGCGGTCGAGGGCTGGGATTTTTAGGGCCATACCTCTACTTCGGGTCCCGACCGTGCGGGGCTTAACCGGTTGATCAGGAATTGTGAGGTATTCAGTCCCGCGTATCGAGTTGGCGGAAAAGCGCCATTCGCTACGAGCGCGGTGGTGTGCGATCGAGGGCAGCCTCGAACACCGCGGCCACGTCGTCGCCGTATGGACCGGCAGCCTCAGGGCCGAGCTGGACGACGGACATCAACAGCGACAGCACGATGGCGACGATGCCGTTGGCGATCACCACCGGGTCGATGTCGGATCGAACCTTTCCTGCGAGCTGTTCGGCGCGGAGCCGTTCAGCGCAGGCCTTGCGGAGCTCGGTCAGCGCGGGGATCTCGAGCACCCGATCGGTGACCTCGGGCTCGAGGCCGGCGAGCAACCGCCGCGCCAGTGGATGGCGTTGCACGGCGCTGACGAGCGTGAAGAGCAGCGCCTGGCGCCAGTCGGGGAGCTCTTTTTTCTCGAACACGCTCGACAGGCCCTCGTGGATCACCGCGGCGGCGTCCTCGTCCAACGCGGCGAGGAACAGCGCCTCCTTGTCCGCGAAGTAGGCGTACGCGACCGTGCCGCCGAGCGAGGCGTCGCGAGCGATGTCGGCGACTGATGTCGCCCGGTAACCCTCCCGGCCGAACCGGGCGATGGCGGCGTCGAGGATGGCTTGGCGCGTCTGGGCGCCCTTCGACGCGCCGTTGCTCTGCAGGGTCTCGGCGGTCTTGGCCACGTGACCAGCGTAACAGAAATGAGGACTTGAGTAAATCACTCAAATCATGCTACTGTCAGTAACACTATGGCGCAGACAAGCAACCCCGACCGCCCAGTACCTGAGCGCGCGGTCCCCACCCGCCGGATCTCGTTCGAGGAGTCGTTGCAGGCGATTCCGAAGCACTTCGGACGCGACGGCGACCTGATGTCGAGCCACGTCGCGGCCGGTCTGTCGGCGGTCTTTCCGGACGGCGAAGACTTCTTCGTGCGATCGGTCCGCCATTTCCGGGACCAGATCGACGACCCCGCGCTGAAGCGCCAAGTCGCCGGTTTCATCGGCCAGGAGGCGATGCACGGGCGTGAGCACCGTGCGTTCAACGACCGGCTCGCACAACTCGGTTACCCGACCAAGCACGTCGAGCGATTCACGAAGTGGGGCCTCGAACTTCGCGAGCGCATCGCGCCAGCGACGGCCAACCTCGCCGCCACGGCTGCGCTCGAGCACTTCACCGCCACGCTCGCCGAGCTCGTGCTCACCGACGAGGAGACCCGCGAGCAATTCGGACACGAGGCCGTTCGCGAGCTGTTCGTTTGGCACGCGCTCGAGGAGTCCGAGCACAAGGCCGTCGCCTTTGACGTCTACAAGGCGGTCGGCGGCACCGAGCGCATGCGCGTCTGGACGATGAACGCACTGCGCTACGGCTTCGTGGTCGGCATGTTCTTCCAGGTCTCGATCTCGCTCGTGCTCGATCGCGCCACCTACAAGCGGGGCAACCTGCGCCGCAGCTGGAAGAAGTTCCGCAAGTCGCCCGTCGTCAGCCGCAAGGTGTGGGACCAGCTCAAGGATTACAACCGTCCCGACTTCCATCCCGACGACCGCGACACCACCGAGCTCGTCGCGAGGTGGCGCGAGGAACTCTTCGGCACGCACGGCACGCTCAACAGCAAGCTCGTGGGCAGTACGGCTGCGTGATGCAAGCAACGTCGGAGGAGCACCTCGACGTCTTGATCGTCGGTGCAGGGTTGTCCGGCATCGGCGCCGGCCACTACATGCAGACGCAGTGCCCGTGGGCCACCTACGCGATTTTCGAAGCGCGCGACGCGATCGGGGGCACGTGGGATCTCTTCCGCTACCCGGGCATTCGCTCCGACTCCGACATGTTCACGCTCGGCTATTCGTTCCGGCCGTGGGATGGCGAGAAGTCGATTGCCGACGGTGACTCGATCCTGCAGTACATCAACGACACGGCCAGCGAGGCCGGAATAGACGAGCACATCCGGTTCAACCACCGGATCGTCCGCGCGGACTGGTCATCGCGCGACGCGCGTTGGCACATCGCCGCCGAACGAACCGACACCGGCGAGACGGTCGAGCTCACGTGTGGTTTCGTGTTCTCGTGCAGCGGCTACTACCGCTACGACCACGGCTACCAACCCGAGTTCGTCGGCATGGATCGTTTCGAAGGCACCGTCGTGCACCCGCAGGCGTGGCCTGAGGACCTCGACTACGCGGGCAAGCGCGTGGTCGTGATCGGCAGCGGCGCCACCGCGGTGACGCTCATTCCGTCGATGGCCAAGACCGCGGGCCATGTGACGATGCTGCAGCGCTCGCCTTCGTACATCACCTCGCTCCCGGCCAAGGATCCCGTCGTGCAGTTGCTGCGCTGGGTGCTTCCGGCGCGGTGGTCCGGCCCTGCCATTCGGTGGTTCAAGGCGCTGACCACGCAAGGGATGTACCAACTGAGCCGCCGGCGACCCAAGCTCGTGAAGCGCCTGCTGCGCTTCGCGACCAAGGCGCAGCTGCCCCGCGGCTACGACATCGACACCCACTTCACACCCAGTTACGACCCGTGGGATCAACGCGTCTGCGTCGTGCCGAACGGCGACCTCTTCAAGGCGATCAAGGCGGGAACTGCATCAGTCGTCACCGACCACATCGAGACGTTCACCGAGAAGGGCGTGCTGCTGAAGTCCGGCACCGAGCTCGAGGCCGACGTCATCATCACCGCAACCGGTCTCGAGCTGCTCTTCATCGGCGGCATCGAGGTGTCCGTGGACGGCGAGGTCGTCGATCTGCCGAGCAAGCTGACGTACAAGGGCATGATGCTCGAAGGCGTACCGAACTTCGCCTTGGCCGTCGGGTACACGAACGCGTCGTGGACGCTGAAATGCGACCTCACGTGCGACTACGTGACTCGCCTCCTCAACCACATGCACGACGCAGAACTCCAGCAGTGCACGCCGGTCAACCGCGATGCATCTGTCAGCGCGCGGCCGCTACTCGGCCTGTCGTCTGGCTATGTAACTCGGGCAGCGGATCGGTTCCCGAAGCAGGGTTCGAAGGCACCCTGGCAGGTCCACCAGAGCTACTTGCGCGACTACCGGGCGTTGAAGAGGAGCGGTATCGAGGACGACGCCATGGTGTTCTCCAACCCGGTGCGCGAGGGCGTGGCCGTCGCGTGAAGGACTTCAGCGGTCGGGTCGCGGCCATCACGGGCGCCGGGTCGGGCATCGGCCGCGCGCTTGCACAGGAACTCGCCCGCCGCGGCGCTCACCTTGCGGTCTCCGACGTCGACGAGGTTGGACTCGCCGAAACGGTTGCATTGTGCGAGGGCTTTGGCGTGAAGGTCACGTCGCAGCGCGTCGATGTGGCTGACCGCGACGCGGTGTACGGATGGGCAGACCAGGTCGTTCACGACCACGGCAAGGTCAACCTGATCGTCAACAACGCCGGTGTCGCGCTCGGCGCCACGATCGGGGCGATGTCCTACGAGGACTTCGAGT
This sequence comes from Acidimicrobiaceae bacterium, assembly GCA_041166685.1. Classification (GTDB taxonomy): domain Bacteria; phylum Actinomycetota; class Acidimicrobiia; order Acidimicrobiales; family JACDCH01; genus DASUCS01. Next base: position 4,216 of record JBEEGD010000086.1, read on the forward strand.
GGTTGATGAACATCAACTTCTGGGGTGTCGTCCATGGAACGAAGGCGTTCCTGCCGCACCTGAAGGCGGCCGGTGAGGGCCACGTCGTCAACCTGTCGAGCGTGTTCGGCTTGATCAGCGTTCCGTCGCAGTCGGCGTACAACGCGGCCAAGTTCGGCGTGCGTGGCTTCACTGACGCGTTGCGTATGGAGCTCGACATGGAGGAGAGCGGCGTCTCGTGCACGACGGTCCACCCGGGCGGCATCAAGACCAACATCGCACGGAACATGCGGCTGGATGCCAGTGTCGCGGCGCTGACCGGCGATGCCGATCGCGCGCGCCGTGACTTCGACAAGATCGCAATGACCCGCCCGGAGAAGGCGGCCCGCCAGATCCTCGCCGCCGTCGAGAAGGACAAACGTCGGGCGCTGATCGGGCCCGACGCGAAAGCGATCGACCTCATCTCGCGCTTGCCCGCCGGCCTGTACCAACGAGTGCTGGTACGAGGAGCGAAGCGCCGCCGGTAACCGCAACTGGCGGGGCGTGGGATGATCGGCGAGTGACCGTGCCGGTCCAAGCGCTCATTGCCGAGGGCCGCGCCGCGCTGCGGGCGGGCGACGCCGCGGGCGCGCGTCGCATCCTCGAGGGCGCCGGTGCCGAGTCGCCCTCCGGTGATGTGATCGAGTGCTTGGCTCGGGCCGCGTATCTCGAACTCGACTTCGCGCAAGCGATCAAGGATTGGGAGCGCTCGTATGCCGCGCATCGCGACGGGGGCGACCTTGCCGGCGCGATACGCGTCGCTCGCACGCTCGGATACATGTACGGGTCGGTCGTCGGCGACTGGGCGGTCACGAGCGGCTGGATGGCTCGGGCGCAATCGCTGCTGGCAGGCGATGTCGAGTGTCCCGAGGCCGGCTGGGTGTCGCTCAACGCCGGCATGTTCGAGGGCGATCGCGTGCAAAAGGAGTTGCTCTTTCGAGCGGCGCTCGGGCTGGCTCGGCGCTTCGGCGACAGCGACCTCGAGTTCGTGACGCTCGCGTATCTCGGCGCGAGCCTTGTCCACGCCGACCGGACCGAAGAAGGCATGGTGCTCCTCGACGAAGCGCTCGCCGCGGTGGCGGGCAGCGATGTCGACGATTTCTGCGTGCTGCAGGAGATCTTCTGTCAGCTGTTCGCTGCCTGCGAGCATGCGCACGACGTGTCGCGCGCCGATCAGTGGATCCGGATCGGCGAGGGGATCGCGGCGCGGCGGCACCTTCCTGCCGTGTCGGCCTTCTGCCGCACCCATTACGGCGGCGTGCTCACCGCGGCCGGGCGGTGGCCCGAGGCCGATGCCGCCCTGACGGAAGCCGTCCGCCTCTGGGGCCTCGGTCACCGCACGCTGCGCAGCGGCGCGCTCGCCCGGCTGGCCGATTTGCGCGTCCGCCAGGGACGCTTCGAGGACGCCGAGCAGCTACTCGACGGCCTCCACGGCGACATGGACGCGGCCCGCCCACTCGCCGCCATCCATCTGGCGAAGGGGGAGATGTCGCGCGCCAAGGACACCCTCGAACGCGCTCTCGACCAAGTCGATCCCGCAGGTACCGCCGTCGCGCCGTTGCTCGCACTTCTTGTCGACGTGCACCTCGCCGCGAACGCGCTCGACGACGCGGATGCCACTGCGCACAAGCTCGAGGCGTGCGCAGCTCATCACGGAAGTCACTATCTGATGGCGTCGGCAGCGCTCGCCCGCGGACGGGTCTGTCTCGCCGCGGGCACCGGTGACCCGCGCGCGTGTCTCCGCGACGCGCTCGCCGGCTTCGCCCGCGCACAGATGCCCGTCGAGGTGGCCCACTCGCGACTCGAGCTCGCCAACGCGCTGCTCACCGACCACCCCGAGGTGGCGATGGCCGAGGCCCGAGCCGCGCTCGAAGCGTTCGACCGGTTGCACGCCGCTCGCCACGCCGACGCGGCGGCGGCCGTGATGCGGTCGCTGGGGGCCCGGCCGTCGACGGGAGGGAAGGGCGCCGGGTTGCTGAGCAAGCGTGAGGTGGAGGTGCTCGAGCTCCTCGGCCACGGCCTGTCCAACCCCGAGATCTCGGACCGCCTCTTCATCAGCCGCAAGACGGTCGAACACCACGTCGGCAACGTCCTCGCGAAGCTCGGTCTACGCAGCCGCGGCGAGGCCGCGGCCTATGCCACCCGCGCCAAACCAGAGGGGGAATAGGGGACCTCCCCGATGCGCCCCGCACGGGTTGGGCTCATCCTGAGACGACCGTCGAACTCTGGAGGATGAGACCAATGGCCAACGAATACGACGCCATCGTTGTGGGCGCACGTTGCGCAGGCGCACCGACCGCGATGTTGCTCGCCCGCAAGGGCTACCGCGTGCTCGTGGTCGATCGGGCGTCGTTCCCGAGCGACACGCTCTCGACGCACCTCATCCACGCGCCGGGCGTCGCCGCGCTCAAACGCTGGGGACTGCTCGACGCAGTCACGGCCACCGGTTGTCCGCCCGTCGATACGTACGCGTTCGACTTCGGGCCGATCACGATCACGGGCACGCCGCCTCCGTTCGATGGCGTCTCCACCGCGTACGCACCGCGGCGCACGGTCCTCGACAAGATCCTCGTCGACGCCGCCGCCCACGCCGGCGCGGAGGTGCGCGAAGGGTTCACCGTCGAAGAGGTCGTCGTCGAGGACGGCGCGGTCGTCGGGATCCGCGGCCACGGCCAAGACGGGAAGACCGTGCTCGAACGCGCGCGGGTCGTGATCGGTGCCGACGGACGCAACTCACACGTCGCCAAAGCTGTCCGGCCTGAGCAGTACCACGACAAGCCGATGCTCCAGTGGAGCTTCTACACGTACTGGAGCGGTCTCCCCGTCGATGGCTTCGAGACCGTGATCCGTCCCGATCGCGGCTGGGCGTCCTTCCCGACGAACGACGGACTCACGCTGCTCGTCGTCGGCTGGCCCTACGCGGAGTCCAAGGCGTACAAGGCCGACGTCGAGGCCAACTACCTCAAGACCCTCGAGCTCGCACCCGAGTTCGCCGACCGCGTGCGCGCTGCGACACGCGAGGAGCGGTTCGCAGGTGGTGCCGTACCCAACTTCTTCCGCAAGCCGTTCGGGCCTGGCTGGGCGCTCGTCGGCGACGCCGGGTACACCAAGGACCCGATCACCGCGCAGGGGATCAGCGACGCGTTCCGCGATGCCGAGCTGTGCACGACCGCACTCGATGCGACGTTCAACGATGGGCGCCCCTTCGACGACGCCATGTCCGCCTACCACCAGACGCGGGACGCCGAGGTGCTACCGATCTACGAGTTCACGACACAGCTGGCAACGCTCGAAGCGCCGCCCGTGGAGATGCAGCAGCTATTGGGCGCGGTGTACGGCAACCGCGAAGCCATGGATGCGTTTGTGGGCGTCGCCGCCGGGACCCTCTCACCAGTCGAGTTCTTCGATCCCGAACACATCGGGCGCATCATGAGCGCCGCCGCTGCCGCGGTATAGATGAGTAGCCGCGCTGAAGAAATCCCACTCAGACATACACAGATCTGTGTACGTCTGAGTGGGATTTCGAAGTGGCCATTCTCCGACGCATTACTGCCGGGAAGCGATCGACGGGTCAGGTCTGTCCTTGCACGAGCGACCGCATCCCTTGCTGCTCGGTCGCGCTCATGTGCGGGTCCTGCACCTTCCAGTCAACGACGTCCGCGAGTTGTCCTCGGACCGCGTCGAGGTCGAAACGTGCGAGCAGGCCATTGATCAGCAACCGGCGACCCAATCCCAGCACCGCCGCTTTGACGCGATTCGTCGGCATTCCCCCGGCCGCGAGTAGTACCCACGTCAACGCGACGTCGGCATTGGCATCACCCCGACGCGCGTTCGGCCAATCGATGACCACGGGTCCCTTCGCCGACAGGATCACGTTGAGCGGATGCAGATCCAGGTGCAAGAGACGATCGCCGCTGCCAAACGGCGCGTCGGCCACCCATTCCGGCGCAGGGATCTCGTGCAACCGTTGATGCAACTCCGCAAGCAGGCGACCTTGCTGACGGACGGTCCATGGCCGTCGGCTCAGCGCCGCGAACATCGAGGGCCCATCCACGCGTTCCATCACCAGATCGGTGCCGTCGTCACTGATCTGATCGACGGCCGGAACCGGGTAGCCGTGCGCACGGGCGTGTTCCATCGTGCGAGCCTCGACCGCCATCGAATGACCCGCCCTCGAGCGGCGCAACACCAGGCCACGGCCGTACTCGAAGATGTCGGAGTCCCGGCCCGAGGCAAGCAGCTCGCCGGGTTCCGTCACGCTCAGCCGCGCGCCGCCATGTATTTGGCGTAGCCGTCGGCAAGCGTGCGTAGTTCGGGGTCCTTCGCGAACAGCGGCTCGAACTTCGCGCGCGCCTTCTCTCGCTTGGCCGGGTAGTACTCGGTCGGCCAGAAGCCCTCATGTGGGCGGTAGTCCTTCAGGACGTTGCGGGCCACGGTGGCTTTGTGCACTTCGTCGACGCCGTCGGCGATGCCCATCGTCGGCGCGGCGGCGTACATCGCCTGCAGCGGCGTGAGGTTCGTGGTGCCGAGCGAGCCGAGGATGTGCAAGGCGTTGAACGACACGTCGCGCAACACCTTCGCCATCGTGTACTTCACGGCGGCGATGTCGGTACGCGTCTCCTGCGTGCTCGTGTTGTCGATCTTCCACGCCGTCTCGAGCACGAACAGGCGCAGCATTCGGATGGCTGCGTAGGAGTCCGCGATCTTCTCCTGGACCATCTGGTGCTCAGCGATGATCTTGCCGTGCGACTCGCGGCTCAGTGCTCGCTCGCACATCATGTCGAAGGCGAGCTTGCACTGCGCGATCGTGCGCATCGCGTGGTGGATGCGACCGCCGCCGAGACGCCGCTGGGCCAGGACCTTCGCGCCGTCCTCCGGCCCGAGAAGGTGATCGAGCGGAATGTGCACGTCGCGGTAGATGATGTGGTTGTGATTTCGGGGCTCGGGCTGGATCTCCACGCCCGGCGTTTCCCGCGGCACGACGAACATGCCGTTCGTGCACATCACGAACAGGATGTCGGCGACGCGGCCGGCGCTCGTGAACCACTTCTCGCCGTTGATCACCCACTCTTCGCCATCGCGCACGGCGTGCGTCTTGAACAGGTTCGGGTCTGAACCGCCCTGCGGCTCGGTCATCGAATAGGCCGACCACATCTCCTGGTTGAGCATCGGCTTGAGCCAGCGCTCCTTCTGCTCCTCGGTGCCGTACGCCGCGAGCATCTCCATGTTCCCGGTGTCGGGCGCGGCCGCGCCGAACATCTGGGGCGCCGACGGGTAGCGGCCCAAGATCTCGTTGAGGAGGCCGAGCTTCAGCTGTCCATAGCCCGGTCCGCCGAGCTCCTCGTCGAGGAAGATCGCCCACAGACCCTGCGCCTTGACCTCATCCTGCAGGTCCTTGACCAGTGCCTTGATCTTCGGATCGTGAGATCGCACCGCGTACGGGAAAACGAGGTCGAGCGGCTCGACCTCCTCCCGGCAGAACTCCTCGACCCAGTCGAGCTTCTTCTGGAACTGCGGATCAGTGGAGAAGTCCCAACCCATTGGCGGCTCTGCTTCCTACTCGGTGCGTCGTGTGGTGGCGATCATAGGAAACAGGCAAGATTCAAGCGACATGACAGCGGGAGCGTCGGCGCGTCGGACAACGACCCGGATCGAGTACAAGTGGATCGTCGCCGCGGTCTTCGTGTGCGGGATGTTCATCGACATCCTCGACACGACGATCGTCAATGTTGCCCTGCCGGACCTTGGGCGGGAGTTCCACGCGTCCACGGCATCGATCGAGTGGATCGTGCTCGGCTACCTGCTTTCGCTCGCCGTGTTCATTCCCGCGTCCGGGTGGATCGGCGACCGTCTCGGGACGAGGCGCGTGTTCCTCTTCGCCCTGGCGATGTTCACGTTCGCGTCCGCGCTGTGCGGACAGGCGCACAGTCTGGGCGAGCTGGTCGCGTTCCGCGTGCTGCAGGGCGTCGGCGGCGGCATGCTCGTTCCGGTCGGCACGGCGATGTTGTTCCGTGCGTTTCCGCCGATCGAGCGGGCCAAGGCGTCCACCGTGCTCATCGTGCCGACGGTGCTCGCGCCCGCGCTCGGCCCTGTGCTCGGCGGGTGGCTCGTGACGGACGTGTCCTGGCGATGGATCTTCTACGTGAACCTGCCCGTCGGCGCGCTGGCGTTCGCGATCGGATTTCTGTTCCTGCGTGAGGAACGGGAGGGAATCGCAGGGAAGTTCGACTTTCCCGGATTCGTGCTGTCCGGCGCCGGTCTGGCACTCGTGTTGTACGCGCTCACACAGGGGCCGGAGAAAGGTTGGCGATCCCCGCAGGTGCTGGTGACCGGAGTCGTGGGCATCGTCATGTTCGTGCTGCTGGTGCTGGTGGAGACTCGCGTGCCTGAACCGCTCCTCGCGCTTCGGTTGTATCGCGAGCGCATGTTCCGCAATGCCAACGTGCTGCTGCTGTTCACGTACGGCAGCTTCATCGGCGTGATCTTCCTCATGCCGCTCTATCTCCAGAACCTGCGCGGGTTCACTCCGCTCGAGTCGGGACTCACGACGTTTCCCCAGGCACTCGGCGTCATCGTCTCGAGCCAATTTGTCGGTCGGCTCTATCACCGCGTGGGTCCACGCAGGCTCATCGTGTTGGGCATGCTCACCATGGCCGCCGTCACGCTGCCCCTCGCCTTCATCGGCCTCGACACCAGCCTGTGGGAGATCCGGGCGATCATGTTCGCCCGTGGCATCGCGATGGCGTTCGCGTTCGTGCCAATGCAAGCGGCGACGTACGCCAACATCGCCCCCGTGGACACCGGCCGCGCGTCGGCCATCTACTCGACGCAACGACAGGTAGCGGCCGCACTGGGCGTGGCGACGCTTGGCACCGTGCTCGTGAGCCGAATCAACTCGGCGAACGCGGGAGTGACGGACCCGCGTGCGCTGGCCCACGGCGCGCTGAGCGGCTATCACTTCGCGTTCTTCGTTGGAACCATCCTCGTCGCGCTCGCCTCGTTGTCCGGCTTGTTGATCCACGACGAGGACGCGGCATCAACGATGCTGTCCCGCGCCCCGCAGGACGACCCCACGCTGCAACCCGCGTGAAACGGTGTGCTACGCGCTGATCGTTTCGTCGAAGAGGCGGAGCATTGCGCTCCACGACCGCGCGTCGGCTTTCGCGTCGAAAGCGATACCGGGCATGCCGAGCTCACCGGATCGCGGGTTGGTGAAGCTGTGCCCGATGCCGCCATAGACCTCGAGGTTCCAGTCGGCCACACCGGCGTCGGTCATGTCCTGCTCGAACGCGAGGCGTTGGTCGAGCGGAAGGAACGGGTCGTCGGTCCCGATGCACATGAGCACTGCCTTTGATGTTCTTCGAGTCCGGCGACACCGTGAGCCCCGGATGAAACCCGACGATCGCCTTGAGGTCGGCACCGCTGCGAGCCATCTCGAGCGAGATCGTCCCGCCGAAGCAGTAGCCGATCGCCGCCACCCGATTGGAGTCCGTGACGCCTTGCGCGAGCAAGACATCGAGTCCGGCGAGCCCGAGCCGCCGGATGCGTGCGGGGTCGCCCATCAGCGGTCCAAGCCGTTCCATGGCCTGCTCGGGGGGTAATGGAATGCCACCGCCCAGGTAGTCCAGCGCGAACGCGACATACCCGAGCGCGGCGAGCCGCTCTGCCCTGCCCTTTACGTGGTCGTCGAGGCCATACCCCTCATGCGACAACAACACCGCGGGACGCGGGCCCGATTGGCTGTCGTCATACGCGAGGTGACCGACCATCTCGCGATCCTCGAACGTGTAGGTGATGTCCTCGACGTGCACGGCAGTCGACGCTAGACGTGCGATAGAACGCC
>JBEEGD010000087.1:0-3506 GCA_041166685.1 Acidimicrobiaceae bacterium
CCCTCGACCAACAACGCAACTGGTCTGGGAGGCGTCATGGCGAACGATCTGTCATCGAGCTCAACCTCGAGTTTGGATGCTGGAGCCGTCGGCTTCACTTCTGGGAACCCCGGCCGCGACGTGCAGCGCGTCGGCACAGCGCGCTTCCTCGGTCAGGACCCACGGAAGATTCATTGTCCGGTGTGGGGTGTCGTCGGCAACCTCGGCGAGAGTCAGTGCTATCTCGGTGTGACAGCCAAGGTCGCGGCAATCCACTCGGCGCTGTCCGACCGCGTCCGTCGGGACGACTTGCCTGTTCGGTTGATTGCACCGGCGTACACCCTTGGTGTGTCGGACGGACAGCTGAACGGCACCGAACAGATGCGCTACTCGCTGATCGGACGCGAACTCGCGAACGACTGCATGGATGTACATCTGCACGCAAACGACGTTGCCGGCCTCATTGCGGTCGTCGCGTGCGACAAGCCTCCGGTCGGGACCCTTGCCGCGGTCCTCGAGCACAACGCGCCGGCGGTAGTCGTGTCCGACGGATCCATTCGTCCCGGCGTCGACCCGGCAACGTCGGACCGCGTCGATCTGGTCGGTGCATTCCAGTTCGCCGACGAACCCGATCCTGCGACGCGTGCGCGTATCGCATTGCACGCGTGCCCCGGACAAGGCAGTTGTGGTGGCATGTTCACGTACAACACAATGCAGACGTTCATAGCCGTGCTCGGGATGGAACCACTCGACATGGTGGCGCCGTCCTCTGACGATCCCCGCCGGTTGAACGAGTTCCCGCAGCGACTGGTCGACAACCTCCTCACGATGTCGAAGCTCGGCATCCGACCGCGCGACATCGTCACTGCCATTTCGTTGCGCAACGCGTTGATCGTCACGATCGCGATGGGCGGCTCGACGAACGTCGCGCTCCATGGCGTCGAGCTCGCCCGCGCCGCCGGACTCGACCTCTGGCGGGACGTCGTGAGTCAGGACGAGTTCAACGAGCTCGCGCGGCGCGTTCCGGTTCTCGTGAACATGCGCCCGTTTGGCCACTACTCGATGGTGGATGTCGACGAACGAGGCGGCATCCAGGTGATCGTCAAGGAGCTGCTCGCCGCAGGCTTCCTCGACGGCTCCGTCATGACGTGCACAGGCGAAACGCTTGCCGAACAAGTCGGTCGACTGGACCCACCTGCACCTGATCGCGACGTCATCCATCCCATTGGTCGGCCTTTCAAGGCCAGCGGAGGGCTACGACTGCTGCGCGGCAACCTGGCACCGGACGGTGGCGCGATCCTCAAGGTCGCGGGGGTCGAAGGCGGCATCACCGATGGTGTCTTCACTGGTCGGGCCCGAGTGTTCAACCGCGAGCGCGAGCTGATCGAGGCGCTGGAGAGTTCGCCTGACGCATTCGAGGACAACGACATGGTCGTGATCCGTTACGCCGGTCCGCGAGGCGCACCCGGCATGCCTGAACTCCTCGATCCCACGTCGCGCATCACCGCGCTGTGCCGGCGAAAGAACATCACGATCGCGTTGATGACCGACGCCCGCTTCTCTGGCGGATCTGTGGGTCTCGTCATCGGTCACGTCGCGCCAGAAGCGTTCCTCGGCGGCCCGATCGCGCTCGTCGAGGACGGCGACACCGTGGTCGTCGACCTCAATGCCGATCGCCTCAGCTGCCTTGAACTCGACGACCAGAACACCTACGAGCAGCGCGCGAGCGCTTGGCAGCAGGCGTGCGACGCCAACCGGGGCGTGCATCCGCACGTGACACCGGTGACCAGCCGTGTGCTCAAGCGAATGCGCGCCACTGCCGAACCCGCTCTTCGTGGCGCGGGCACGACAGCGTGACGGCGGCCTCGCTCAACCCTGTCGAGCCTTCCAGCGGGGATGAAGCTTGTTGATGACGTACGTCTTGCCGTGGCGGCGGACGACCGTTGCACCCGGCTTGAGTTTCAGCGATTTGAGTGAGCTACGAACCTTCATCACGTGCCTCCTTGTCAGGCACGGGTGAAACGTCGTCCCGCGAGCCGCTATTCCGGCTCGTAGCTCGTCGCCCTGCTGCTGAGCCCGATGAAGTCGCGGCTCGGAGAACGCCTTGACATACAGACAGGTCTGTCTAATACTGCCATCAGTGACGGAACAGATCTTTCTGTTTGCGAGGAGCTCGACATGACTGCAACCCACGAGCACTCCGTGGCGGACCTAGGGGACCAGAAGGCCCTCGTCACCGGTGCAACGTCTGGCATCGGTCGCGCCGTCGCCTTGCAGTTGGCGCGCCAAGGCGCCGAAGTGGTCGTTCACGGCCGTGACGCCGCCCGGGGCGCCGAGACAGTGGACGCGATCGCCGCCGCCGGGGGGCGAGCACGATTTGTCGCGGCGGATCTTGCCGATCTCGCTGATCTGCAGCGCCTCGTCGACGACATCGCAGAGCTTGACGTGTTGGTGAACAACGCCGGGTTCTCGTGGTTTGGCCCGACCGCGGACCTTGACATGGCCACCTTTGATGCCTTGTTCGTCAGCGATGTCCGCGCCCCGTACTTCCTTGTGGCTGCGTTCGCGCCGAAGATGGCGGCGAAGGGCACGGGCAGCATCATCAACATCAGCAGCATGGCTGGCCAGATCGGTCTGGCTGGTGCCGCCGTCTATGGGGCGGCGAAGGCGGCGTTGTCGTCGATGACGCGGGCCTGGGCCGCGGAGTTCAGCCCGAGCGGTGTGCGAGTGAACGCCGTCGCGGCGGGCCCGGTGTACACGCGACCCCAGGACCGTGAACGCTTCGACGCCCTCGGAGCCACGACGCTGCTGCACCGTGCCGCGGAGCCTTCGGAGATCGCCGAGGCCGTCGGGTTCCTGGCTTCGCCTCGGGCCAGCTACATCACCGGCACGGTGATTCCTGTCGATGGCGGCCGCACCGCGATCTGAGTCTCGAGCGTGAAAGGAAAGACGATGAGTGCACACGCGCCGATGCGTTTCGGTTTGAACTTGCCGAACTACAGCATTCTTGGACACCGAGACGCGATGGTCGCGATCGCGGAGCGCGCGGACGAGCTCGGCTACACGTCGTTGTGGACGAGCGACCACATCCTTTTGCCCACGTCGCTCCCGGATCCGTTCGGGAATCTATTGGAGTCATTCACCACGCTCAGCTATCTCGCTGCCCGAACGGAACACATCGGACTGGCGACGGGCGTGCTCGTACTACCGCAACGCGATCCGCTGCTCGTCGCCAAGCAGGCGGCCACGGTGCACCATCTCAGCGGCGGGCGCCTGACCCTCGGCATCGGCGTCGGCTGGATCCCGGAGGAGTACGGCTACCTGCGCGCGGACTTCCACACCCGCGGAGCCCTGGCCGACGAGTACATCGCGGCGATGCGCACCCTGTTCGAAACGGACGCGCCCGATTTTCACGGTGCGCACATCGACTACTCCGACGTCCTGTTCTCCCCGAAGCCGTCAGTGCCGCTCCGGATCGTCGTCGGCGGTACTCGCTACGCCGCGTTGAAGCGCGCCGCGGCTCTCGG
>JBEEGD010000088.1:0-3737 GCA_041166685.1 Acidimicrobiaceae bacterium
GTGGGTCACGTCCCGTGGAGTGGTGTAGCTCCGTTCGCGGGAGGTTCTGCGGTTTAGATCTGTGAGTGTCGTTGCGGTGCTCCTGGGTTGGAGTGCTTCAGGCTCGGTGCTGGCGATTCGGTGTGACTCGGTTTAGATCTGGCCGCTTCGGTGTGCCTTGGGCATGACCTGTCCGCCGGGCCGCCGGCACCGGCCTGGCCCACCAGGTTGGCCTGATCAGAAGCCTGTCCGCCCGATGGCGTGACTCGTCACAGATGTGCCGCTCGGTGACTCCACCCAGGCCGGTGCCGACTGTTGACCCACTCGCAACAGGAGGCAGGTAGGCCTATGACCATGGTGGCAGATGTCGTCGACGCCGTGGTGGGTGTCGACACTCACCGCGACACCCATACCGCCGAGATCGCCTCACCGACGGCGTCGGTGATCGCAACAACCGTGATCAGCAACAGCAGCGCCGGCTATGCCGAGTTGATCGACTGGATTGCACAGCACGCTCCCGGCCCACGTCTGATCGTGGCCGTCGAGGGCACCCGCAGCTACGGAGTCGGCCTGGCCCGCGCGCTCACCGCCGCGGGAATGCTCGTCATCGAGTGCGAGCAACCGGCTCGGGGCAGCCGCCGCGGAAAGGGTAAGTCAGATCCGATCGATGCTCACCTGGCGGTGTTGACCGCATTGCGCCTTGACACTGACCGGCTACCCATGCCTCGTGCTGACGGCGACCGTGAAGCTCTGCGGATCCTGCTCACCGCCCGCGACGAGCTCACCGCGATCAACACCGCGCAGACCAACCGCCTGCGCGCTCTACTGCTGGCCGGCGATGACGCTGACCGTGAATTGGCACGATCCCGACTCGGCGCAGCCAGGCTGGCCGGTCTGATCCGACGGAGGTTGCCCCGCGACGCCGATCGCGCACACGCGGTGCGTCACGCCGAGATCCGCCGCCTTGCGGTGGCACTGCGGGATACAGGCCAAGTCATACGGACCAACCGCGCGCAGCTGGCAGGCATCGTCGAGGACCTCATTCCAGGGCTTATTAGCAAGCCTGGCATCGGACCGATCAGCGCTGCTCAAGTCATCATTTCCTTCTCCCACCCGGGACGCTGCCGCAACGAAGCAGCTTTCGCCTCCCTCGGTGGAATCAGCCCATTGCAAGCCAGCAGCGGACGGACCGTGCGACACCGCCTCAACCGCGGCGGCGACCGCGCGCTCAACAAGGCCGTCCACACCATCGCCAAGACTCGCATGCGCGACTGCCCGAAAACACAAGCCTACGTCGCGCGACGTGTCGCGGAGGGCAAGCGCCCCCCAGAGATCCGACGCTGTCTGAAGCGATACATCGCCCGGCAGCTTTACCGGACCCTGACGAACACGATGACCCAGGCGACCGTGGGAGGAGCATTGGCTCAGACGGCTTGACAACACATAGAAGCGTCATGCCGTCATGAGTTCTGGGGTGGCTACTCCTTCCTGCGGGGCGGGCGTGGTGAGTAGGGCCATGGTGGCTTCGGAGAGGTAGCGGCGGTCGGTGGTTTGCCATTCGTCGTGGGCCTCGACCAGGACAGCGCCGGCCAGTCGGAGCAGGGCGTCGGGGTTGGGGAACACGCCGACGACGTCGGTGCGACGTTTGACTTCTTTGTTCAGTCGCTCGAGCGGGTTCGTGCTCCAGATCTTTTTCCAGTGCCCGGGCGGGAACGAGGTGAATGCCAAGATGTCCTGTGCGGCGTCACGCAGCATCGTTTCGACCTTGGGTGATTGGCGGCCGAGCATGCCGGCGATGACCCCGAGCTGGTCTTGGACCATGTCGGGGTTGGGTTGGGCGAAGATCGTGCGGATCGCCGCGGCCACCATCTCCGCGGAGCCCTTCGGGACCTGGGCCAGGACGTTGCGCAGGAAATGCACCCTGCATCTTTGCCAGGCCGAGCCGATCAGCACCGCTGAGATGGCCTGCTTGAGCCCGGTGTGCGCGTCGGAGATGACCAGCTGGACTCCGCCGAGCCCCCGCGCTTTGAGACTGCGCAGGAACGCGGTCCAGAACGCGCCGTCCTCGCTGTCCCCGACCGCGAAGCCCAGCACCTCGCGCCAGCCGTCAGCGCGGACACCGGTGGCGATGACCACGGCCTGGGACACCACGCGGCGGTTGACCCGGGCCTTGCAATAGGTCGCATCGAGGAACACGTACGGGAAGTGCTGCCCGGCGAGGCTCCGGTCCCGGAACGCTCCGACCTCCTGATCGAGGTCGGAGCAGATCCGCGACACTTCGGACTTGGAGATCCCGGTGTCCGCACCCAACGCTTTGACCAGGTCATCGACCTTGCGGGTCGACACACCGTGCAGATACGCCTCCATCACCACCGCGAACAACGCCTGGTCCACCCGCCGACGGCGTTCCAACAGGCTGGGGAAGAACGAACCAGTGCGCAGCTTCGGGATTCGCAACTCCAGATCCCCGGCCGTCGTGGTCAGGGTTCGGACGCGGTGGCCGTTGCGCAGATTGGAGCGTTCCGCGGAACGCTCATGCGGAGCGGCACCGATCGCGTCGGTGAGCTCAGCTTCGATCAACGCTTGATACATCGTCTCGGCGGCTTCACGGACACGATCACCAACATCGGCGACCTTCAGTGCATCAAGTACGTCGAGCAGGGCAGACTGGTCCAGGGCCATCGCATGGCACCTCTCTACGAGAACTTTGGTCGGTTCCGCAGAGCCTCATGCGATGGCCTCTTTCACGTGCTCAGGCACGCCGTCAAGGCCGGGGAACTACACCACAGCAAGTCAGTGTCAAGGTGGTGGTGGCTCGGCCGGCTCGCTCCACCACCTTGTGCCGCTCGTGGCCTGGTCCCCTTGTGCGGCCGGCCGAGCCAGCCGGACCGACCGGCGTGGCTTGAGAGGAGCGTGGCACCGCCCCCACTGACGCGTGCCCGCCGGCCGGTCCTGTCGCCCCATCGGTGAAGACAGGAGACAACTCCATGGTGGTTCTCGGAATCGATGCGCACAAGCGCACCCACACCGTCGTCGCTGTCGACGAGACTGGACGCAAGCTCGGCGAACGCACTCTCGGCGCCACAACCGCCGATCACCTGGGTTTGCTGACCTGGGCTGAGCAATTCGGCTCTGACCGTCTGTGGGCGATCGAGGACTGCCGGCACCTTTCACGCCGACTCGAACGCGATCTGCTCGGCGCTGGGCAGCACATCGTGCGTGTTCCGCCGAAGCTGATGGCTCATGTCCGCGACAGCGCCCGCAGCTATGGCAAGTCCGACCCGATCGACGCGCTCGCTGTTGCGCGCGCGGCCTTGCGCGAGCCCGATCTGCCCACAGCCCGCCTCGACGGACCCGCCCGCGAGGTTCGGCTCCTGGTCAGCCACCGCGAGGACCTCGTCGGAGAACGGACGAGGATCATTAACAGGCTGCGCTGGCACCTTCACGAACTCGACCCGTCGTGGCAGCCACCGGCCCGAAGCCTATGGCGCCCCAAACACCTTGCCGCAATCGCGGCCCGCCTGGAAGGAGTCCCCGGACTGGTCGCCCGCCTGACCCGCGCACTCCTCGAACGCTGCCGAACCCTCAGCGACGAAATCCGCGAGCTCGACCGCGAGCTCGAGCCCCTGATCCGTCGACTTGCTCCCGCGTTAACCGAACTCTGCGGCTGCGCGACCCTGACCGCAGCAAAGATCATCGGAGAGACCGCTGATGTCGAACGATTCCGGTCCCGCCACGCCTACGCCCGCCATAACGGC
>JBEEGD010000089.1:0-10553 GCA_041166685.1 Acidimicrobiaceae bacterium
GTCCCAGCACAGGTCAAGATGGGTCGTGAAGCCAAAGATGAGGACGAGATCGCGTGGTCCGTCGCCGGCGACGAGGTAGGCGATGTCGATCCCGTCATCGGCTCGGGCGAAACGAATCTCGCCAGGAGCCACGAACGACACCGTAGCCCCGGTCTCCTCCGTGAGCGTTCGAACGAAGCCGTGCTCGATGTCGACACCAGGAGACACGTGCGTCAGTTCTGCGTCAAGGTCCGGTACCCGGGCGACAGTTTGATTCCGGTACCTACCTGACACTTGGGGTTGGGTTACGCGGCGTTGATTCGTCGGGGTCGACCACCGGGGTTGGCGAGGGCTCCGTGTTCGCGGGTGCGGTCGTGACGGATCGCGTGGGTGCGGATGAGCTCTTCACCGATGGAGATCTCGAGGGACTCGCCGACGACGGCGACTTGCACCTGTCGACGTCGATACGTGTTGCCGACGCGATAGTTGGTGCCGTTGCGCGCATGAGCGACACCGCCGCGTCCGCCCAGCCGCGGGGCGGGCAACGTGAGCTTCGCCGCGGTTACGCCCATCACATGGCCGGGCGACCGCGGCGCGGTCAACAGATGCTTGGGCAGAACGAGCGTTGTGGCGATCGGGTCCCCTGCATAGTCGGCGCCTAGGGCGGACCATCGCTGCTCCGGGACATCGAAGTCGCCGTCCAGCGTGGCCTGAGTCACCCGTGGGTTGTGACTCGAACTCCGCTCGGAATCAGGGCGCTACCCTGCGATTGACAAGCGCCTCGCGCTCGATGATGCGGATCGAGCGGCGGGCGGTTTCGATCCAGCCCCTGCTCCGCAATGTGGCAAGCGCTTTGACGACTGCCTCGCGTGATGCCCCGGTGAGACTCGCGAGTTCGTCCTGCGAGAGGCGAATTCCCATGTCGTCGCCGTCGCCATAGCGATCAGCCAGATCGATGAGACACGCGGAGACGCGGCCGACAGTGTCAGTCGTGGCGAACTCGACCTGGCGACGGTCGCTGTCGCGCAGCCGGCGGGTAAGGGTGCGCAGCAAAGCCATCCCGACGCTCGGCCGTTCGGCGACGAACGCACGGAACCGCGCCGCCGGAATGATCGCCACCTCCACCGGCTCCAGCGCGATGGCGCTGCTGCTGTGGGGCTCGCCATCGATGGCGGCGACTTCGCCGAGAACGCTGCCCGGACCGACGATGGCGAGAATGACTTCCCGCCCGTCAACGCTCATGTAGGAGATCTTCAGCCGTCCCCGCTGTACCAATGCAACGGTCTCAGAGCGGTGTCCTTCCCGTAGAAGGGTCGCACCCGCCGCGACTCGACGGCGAGCGCCCAAGGCGGCGAGGGCCTCGGTGTCGCCCGCGTCGAGGCCGGCGAGGAAATCGGAGCTCGCGTCGGCAAGACCCACGCCGCGCCTGTTCGGCGCGGAGCCTTGATCTCCTGCTCCGTGCCTTGCGGTGGTGCGACGTTCCGGCGGCTTTGTGCCACACGACACGGCGGTGGTGGGTGCAATTACCTAGTTCGTCGACCAGACGTGGCGCATTCTCCTCGAAACCATCCGAGCGGGAGGAAAGTCATGGACACGAAGCGAACGAGCAGGATCCGGCGGCGGGTGGCGGCCGCGGCGGCCCTTCTCAGTGTCGGCGGCGTCGGAGGCGCGGCGATGATGAGCGGTGCGCCTCAGGTGGCAGTCCGGGCGCCCGGGCAGATCAGCATCTCGACGGCCAACGCCTGCTACTACGGCACCGGCCCATACCAACACGAGGCGTACACCGAGCCCAGCTCCCCGAGCGGCCCGGGTCCGTATACAGCCTGCTCGGACCGCACCATCAAGAGCCATGTGGTGCCGGTTGCCTGGTAGGGCACGGCCGACCTTGCGGCAGAGGGTGGTCGGGCGTTGGCGGCGGCGCACCGCGGCGGTCACACCCAACCCCGAGCCCGTGAACGGGTGGGAGATCCTCGAGAAGCTCGCGGACCTTCCCGTCAGCACGTGGCACTACGACTGGGAGCGACCGTCCGTCCGTCACCTGGGCCCGATGGCGCAGGACTTCGCCGCGACCTTCGGCCTCGGTGACGACGACCGCAGCATCATGATGGTCGACTCCATGGGCGTGCTGTGCGTGTCGGTGCAGGCCCTCCACCGCAAGGTGAACGCCCTCGAGGCCGAGGTCGCGGCGCTGAAGGACGCGCGCACCGCCCCCGGATGAACGCTCGCGGGCGGCTCCTCGTCGTCGGCGCCGCCGTCACCATGGCAATCGCCGCCGCGGTGGTCGTCACCCGCTCCACCGGTCGGACGTCGACGCAGTGGGACCCGCGAATCGAGCCAATCGCCCGGTTCGTTGAGCGCACCCGCGGCCTACGGTTCGAGCACCCGGTCGAGGTCCGACTCGGTCCCCCGGCCGATGCCGTCCCGATCGCGGGCCCTGCTCGGCCAGCGGACACCGACGACTCGGGCACCGCCGAGCTCGCCGGCGAGCTGCGCGCCCTCGGGCTGGCGACGGGCGATGTCGACCTCTCCCCCGCCGTGACGCCGGACCCGGTTCGGCGCGTGCACGGGCTGTACGACCCGGACCGAGACATCGTGTTCGTCGACACCGCGACCCTGACCGTCGAGGCCCGCGTCGTGCTCGCCCACGAGCTCACCCACGCCCTCCAGGATCAACGCCTGCACCTAGGTGATCTCAACACCAGGACCGACCGGCCCAACGACGTCGTGCGGGCCGTCAGCGAAGGTGACGCGGTGGTCGTGCAGGCGGCCTATCTCCGATCGCTGCCGCCCGATGAGCAGACCCTGTACGAACACGACGTCGAGTCAGAGTCGGCGAGCGAGATCGATGCCGTCCCGCCGGTGCTGCGCGAAGAGTCACAGTTTCCGTATGTGTTCGGTGAGACATTCATGCTGGCACTCCGAGCGGCGGGCGGTGTGACTGCGGCGGACCGTGCCTTTCGTGATCCACCCCACAGCGAAGCCGAGATCCTCGACGCACAGCGGTTCCTCGACGGCGCGGCGAGCGAGGAGGTTCGCCCGCCCGAGACCTCCGCTCCTGCCCTGCGTCCCGGCCGCCCGTTGGGGCAAATGACGTTGTTTCGAATGTTCGAGAGAGCCGTCGGCTACGGAGCCTGGCGGGCGCTGCGGGGATGGGAAGGTGACAACGGCGTGGTCTTCCGCCGGGACGGCGCGGTATGCGCGGCCGCGGCGGTCCGAGTGCAGGAAGCGACCGTCGCCGACTTCATGCAAGCCGCGCGGGGATGGGCGCTCCCATCGGGGACCGTCGAGCGCCGACCGGACGGCATTGTCGTGCTCGAACGGTGTGACCCAGGGCCCGCTTTCGAGCGTCCCTCGTTCGACCCTGATCCGTTCGCCGTTCTCACGCTCCGGAACAAGGTCATCGGTCGTCTCCTCGGCGCGGAGGTGCCCTTGCGCCTCGCGACCTGCGTCGCCGACCAGGCGGTCGGCATGGGGGGAGCGGCGGCCGTGACCGCGCTCGAGGGCGACCGGTCGGAAACACCGGACGCCATGGCCGCTGTGCTCCGGTCTGCGGAGGCGACGTGCGGCCCCAGTGCTCCCGCGGCGTCAGGCCGCTGACGACGGAAATCCAACGATGTTGTGGTCTTGCGGGTGCGTCATGTTCGATACAGGCGAGGAAATGCCTCGCACAAGACAGGAGCAACCATGAAAAAGCGTGTTCTTCGACTCCTCGGCGTCGCGTTCATCCTCATCACCTCGACAGGGACAGCCGTCGCGCAGCCGCCAGCGGGATCGGCCGACTCGTGCAACAACTCCTTCGAGTCGATGACGCTCGACGACATCTTGCAGCAAGCGAATCGGAACGGCGTGCCTGAGCAGAACGCTCGGACGATGTTCGCCAAGGTCAACAAGAACGGCGACGAGTGGATCTGCCAGAAACAACTCAAAGGCACCAACCACTACGACTTCATCGACAATTGAGAGGAGAGAACCGTC
This sequence comes from Acidimicrobiaceae bacterium, assembly GCA_041166685.1. Lineage (GTDB taxonomy): Bacteria > Actinomycetota > Acidimicrobiia > Acidimicrobiales > JACDCH01 > DASUCS01. Next base: position 3,955 of record JBEEGD010000089.1, read on the forward strand.
CTGGGTTTTTGTAGAGGCTCGTTATTGAGCCGCGGTGTGGCCGCGTTGATCGAACGTGGCGAAGTCGGGCTCAGCCGCAGCGTACGTGTGGCCCTAGGCGAGTGCCCCGAACCGAGCCATTAGCGCGCTCGCATCCGGCATTCTCGCGTGGTCCGCCACGACCGCATCGACAAAGCCGGACGCGTCACCCTCCGCCACAACGGCCGCCTTCACCACATCGGCATCGGCAACCCCTACCGAGGCTGGCGCGTCGTCATGCGCATCGCCGGCAAAGAAATCCGCATACTCAGCCTCGACGGCACCCAACTCCGCCGCCTCACCCTCGACCCCACCAAGGACTACCAGCCCATCGGCTGACCCCGATGTCTACGATGACGCGCGACATCACTCTCCGATGTCTCGCGACATCACACACTGCGCCCCCGGCAGGAATCGAACCTGCGACCGTCCGCTTAGAAGACGTAGATGGTTCCTGCGCTCCAGTCCTGCTGCATGCTGTCCGATGCGCACCTGCGCAGGTCAGCGTGCGAAAACCTCAGACTGACGTCTCTTTCGTAACGCCGTGTGCGGCGTCGTTCGTCGTCGTTCGTTAGCAGGTCCGTTAGCAGCGCGTCCGGCGATCAATTCGCGGCGCGCCCATCTCGCGACCGACCGACACTCCGTCTTCTTCGTCTTCCCCATGAGCCCGCGCGAACAGCACGTCCGGACTGGAACAAACCCGGAGGCTCGTAGACGGACCGCGACCAAGCGTCGACGAGGACGGACGTTCCGTCTCCTGGCGGAGAGGTGTCCTCAGCGAGCAAGAAGTCACCGCAGAGAGAATTCGCACCCCGTTTGCCTGCTCGGCCCGCTACGGAACCCGCGAGAACGATCATGAACTGGCGCGCCCGGACCGAGTGGGCCGGGTCACTCCACCGTCCTGCAACGGAAACTCCTGAGAGTCGCGATCGCCGTGTATCTGAGGGCGGGTGGCGTAAGGACCTGCGCGGATAGGTCACGTCATCAGTTGTAAACCGCTCGTCGTCAGGCTGCGCCTGCCGACAAAACCACACTGTGCCTATGGGTCGCCTCGCCTATCGGCTCGGCTCCTAAGAGTCCACTCACACCACGAACGGGACGAGGGGACTCCCGACTGGCACTCCTGCTGGAATGGTGGGATGGGGCCACAGCGCGCCGGGCGGACAGGGTCTTTGTCGCCCTATGTGCCGCGGCTGGTCGCGGATTGGGCGCGCCATCATCCCTCCGAACAAGTCCGCGTGCTTGAGGGCTCAATGCTCGCCGCGGACTTGTCGGGCTTCACCGCGTTGTCGGAGAGGCTTGCGTCGCTCGGTCGAGTTGGCGCGGAGGAAGTTACTGACCTGCTCAACCGCGGGTTTGAGCGGATGATCGCACTTGCAAGCGACTTTGGTGGTGACGTCTTGAAGTTTGGCGGTGATGCCCTTCTGATCTTCTTCGATGGTCGGGATCACACGGCACGCGCAAGTGCCACGGCGATAGGCATGCGTGCCTCGATCAACCAGCCCCTCGTCGGCACCCGAGCCGGCCACGTCAAGCTACGGATGTCTCAAGGCATCCACGCCGGAGAATTCACACTGTTCCTCGTCGGTGCGGCGCATCGCGAACTCTTCGTCACCGGACCGGGCGTCACTGCGACGATCGCTTGCGAAGCGGCCGCCAACCCAGGTGAGATCCTCCTGAGCCACGAAGCAGCGAGCAGATTGCCCGCTGGGTATTTCGCCGACGAACGACCGGAAGGCCTGATCCTCCGACGGCGATCGTTCGACGGGATCTGGGCCATTGCCGCCAAGCCGCACGGCAAGGTGGATCTGCGCGCGTTCGTCCCGCAAGCACAGCAGGAACAGATCGCCGCAGGTGTGCGAGGCGAGCATCGCCGCGCAACGATCGCGTTCCTGCGATTCTCCAACACCGATGCGGTGATCGAGCAGCAAGGCGTCGAGTCCCTGGCCGCGCAACTGTCAGCATCGACGGAGCTTTTGCATCAAGCCGTCGAAGCACACGGCGTGCACTTCCTGGCCACCGACGCGTGCATGGACGGCGGCAAGTTCATTCTGACCGCCGGCGCGCCATCGTCGTCTGGACACGACGAGGACGACATGCTCCACGCGTTGCGCGCGTTTGTGGACGGGAGACCTCCGCTTGAGGTTCGCGTCGGCGTCCATCGGGGCCCGGTCTTTGTTGGCGATCTCGGATCGCCAACGCGCCGAACCTTCACAGTCATGGGCGATACCGTCAATCTCGCTGCTCGGCTGATGGAGACGGCCGGACTCGGACAGGTCGTCGCGAGCCGAGAACTCCTCGCACAAACACGCAGCCGCTTCGCGACCGTGAGACTCGAACCGTTTACGGTCAAAGGAAAGTCGAAGCTCGTCGACGCCGCGATGGTCGGCCGGGTTCTCCCTGACACCGACAGTGTCGACTCCTCCGCTGAACAGCCGTTCGTCGGAAGAGCGACAGAGCTGCGCGTTCTCGAGGACGGCCTCCACGCCGCCCAATGGGGTGAGGGGCGCGTGATCGAGATCGTCGGCGAGCCGGGCATGGGAAAGAGCCGCCTCGTCGACGAGTTCCTTCGTCTCACGAGACCTCCGGTGTCGCTGACCATCCGCGGCAGCCAGTACCTACGAACCACGCCCTATCGCGCCGTTCGGTCGCCGTTGCGAGGGCTGGGCGCCATCCCTGGCGATGCTGACGCGGACGAGACGGGCGAACGGCTGTCACAGTGGGTTGGCGAGATCGCGCCGCACCTGATGTCGTGGTTACCCCTGTTGGCGATTCCGTTCGACGCCAACGTCGCCCCGACACCTGAGGCTGAGCGGGTCGCACAGGAATTCAGGCGCGGTCAGTTGGAACGCGCGCTTCTCGACTTGCTCGCCATCGTCATGCCGCCCGCCGGGTTCTTGTTGGTCGAGGACGCGCACTGGCTCGACGATGCCTCGCTGTCCCTGATTGCCGAACTGGTCCGGCCGCCGCGTCGCGGCCAGTGGCTGGTCGTGTTCACCCGTCGTCCAGGCCCGGCAGTCACGCCCGCTGACGCAGCCGCCGTCGAGCTTGTGCTCGACCCACTCGGCACCGAGGCGACGGTGCAACTCGCAGCGGTGGCGGCGGACAAGAGCAGCTCGCTAGGGCCCCGCGACGTGGAGCGACTCGCCGAACGTGCAGGGGGCAATCCCCTGTTCGTCATCGAGCTCATCGCGGCCGCAACCGCCCAAGGATCGACAGATGCACTGCCCGACTCGATCGACCAACTGCTCACGTCCCGCATCGACACGCTCGCGCCGCCGGACCGGCTCTTGCTTAGAGATGCGTCGGTTCTCGGCGTGCGGGTCGATCCTGTCCTACTCGCTTCCGCCATTGGTGACGAAGGCCTCCGGAGTCTTGCGCGCTGGGAACCACTCGGGTCATTCCTGGAAGCCGATCACGACGGCTCGCTCCACTTCCGTCACGCTCTCTTCCAAGTCGCCGCGTACGAGGGTCTGTCCTTTCGGCGACGAGGACACGTGCACCGGGCGGTCGGCCGGGTCATCGAGCGAACCGCCGCCAGTCCGCGGGAAGTTGCGGGCCTGCTGTCGTTGCATTTCGACGCGAGCGGCGACGCTCAGCGGGCCTGGCGCTATTCCGTACTCGCGGGCGAGGATGCAGCTGCGAAGTACGCCAACGTCGAAGCCGCGGAGTTCTTCGATCGTGCACTGGCGAACACCAAGTCGGCCGACGTCCCGCATGCGGAGATCACGCGGGTGGCAGAAGCGATGGGTGACCGGCTCGAGCTCCTCAGCCGCTACACCGAGGCGGACGCCGCCTATCAGCGAGCACGCAAACACACGACGGATCCGGTCGGGGTCGTAAGACTCCTCCGCAAACAGGGGCTGCTGCGAGAGCGCCTTGGTCGCAACACAGATGCGCTGCGGTGGCTCGGACGCGCGTTGCGCGCCGCGCACCAAGGCGGCGATCTGGCCGGGCACGGTGAGAATCTCGTCGCGCTCGCGCTCGCGTACGGCGGCGTGCGCTATCGCCAGGGTCGGTACCGAGACGCGATCGAATGGGCGCAACGAGCGGCCACGGACGCCCGCCGAATCAATGACCAACGGGGTCTGGCCCACGCGCTCGACCTCATCGATCTCGCTCGCATCTCGTACCCGCTCACGCCGTCCCCTGATCTGCCCGGAGCCGCCTTGACGATCTACGAGGAAATGGGTGATCTCGTTGGACAATCGAGCGTTCTGACCAACCTGGCCCTTGCTGCTCATCAAGCCGGTCGCTGGGACGACGCGGTGGCGTTGAACGAACGGGCGCGCGAGGTCGCACAACAGACTGGCGACGTCGGCAGTGTCGCAGTCGCGATGTGCAACCTCGGAGAGGTGCTCTGTGATCAGGGCCGTTGTGACGAGGCCCGCGATGTTCTGTCCCAGGCTCGACGCGCTGCGGTAGCAGCCCGATACGAAATCCTCATCGCGGGAACAACGCTGTACCTAGGCCGAACCGAGGCTCGGGCCGGGAACGCCGAAAAGGCGCTCTCACTCATCGATGACGCGTTGCTCATGTCCCAATCAATGGGCGCGGCCACGGTCATGCTCGACGCGCAAATTCGACGGGCGGAGTGCCTTCTTGCGCTCGGCCGTGCGCAAACAGCATTGACCGTCACGGAGTCCGCGTTGACCGGCATCGAACACAGCGACCAGGATCCAAACCTACGCAGTGCCTTCTTCCGCGTTCGCGGTAAATCGCTGCTCGCGCTGCACGACGTCGAAGGCGCGCGGGCCGCGATCGAGCAGGCAATAGGGCTCGCCCGTACGGCGGGGGCGCCGGGCGAGCTCGCAGAGTCATTGCTCGCCCAAGCCGACGTCGATGACGCCTGCGGCACACCCGCTTCCACACTCCGCGCGGAGGCCTTCCGCATCTACCGGAATCTCGGCGTGGTCGACCGCGTCCCGTGACTCGACTGACTTCCTCAATCGGGTCGAGCGGCGGGTCGCCCAGCAACGCGGGCATGATCTCGCGGTCGCTGGGTTGGTCATCCCTTGCTCACCGCGATCGGCATCGTGCTCGCGTTCGTTGGCGGTAGCCACACGACGACGACGTATCCGACGTTCAGCTCGTGACAAGGACGCGCCTCAATTCTGTGCGAACTCTGTGCGCGGTCGCGTTCTTCGGCGAATACGACGAGGACCACCGCGCGCGTGGCCGTGCAAAACGAAGGGCGGGTGTCGCGACCGTCCGTTTGTTGCACCGACGCTCCGGGTTCGTAGGCGTCGTCGTCGCCCCCGGCGTTCGTCGTGGTTGAACGACGATGACCGAAACGGCGGCAACGACGAACCAAGGCGAACGCACAACGCGCCCGCAATGCACTCTGGTGCCCTCGGTGCCGTTAGCAAACCGTTCGCAGGCGCCTGGCGTCGCGCTCTCTCGATGTGAGCGCCCCAGGGCGTTTGTGCAGGTCATGCTTGGTGACAAGTGCGCCCTGACAAGTGCGCCCCCGGCAGGAGTCGAACCTGCGACCGTCCGCTTAGAAGGCGGCTGCTCTATTCCGCTGAGCTACGGGGGCCGGGATTTACCGTACCGACGACGTAGCACCCGACGCCGTACCAGACCGTCACCACGATCTCGACGGTCGGATACGGCGAGATCGAGCCGCGGTCGCGGCGCTGGCGCCGTCGAGCCGATCGCCCCAGGACGCGGTGGCGTACGCGGCAGGATTGGGGGATGGCTCCCCTCCGCATCGGCGTACTCGGCGCCGCCAAGATCGCGCCCGCCGCGCTCATCAAACCTGCCCGGAAGGTCGATGAGGTCGAGGTTGCCGCTGTGGCGGCACGAGACAAGACCAAGGCCGAGAAGTTCGCGCGCAAACACGGCATCGCGACGGTCCACGACAGCTACGACGCGCTGCTCGCGGATCCGACGATCGATGCCGTCTACAACCCGCTACCCAACGGGCTGCACGGGAAGTGGACGATCGCCGCGCTCGAGGCCGGCAAGCACGTGTTGTGCGAGAAGCCGTTCACCGCGAACGCCGACGAAGCCATCGAGGTGGCCAAGGTGGAGGCCCGTACCGGTCTCGTGGTCATGGAGGCGTTCCACTATCGCTACCACCCACTGGCGGACCGACTCGTCGAGATCGTGCACGACGGGACGTTGGGCACCATCGAACACATCCACACCTGGATGATCATTCCGCTGCTGCCGCGCAGCGACATCCGCTGGCAGCTCAGTCTTGCGGGTGGTTCAACGATGGATGTCGGCTGTTACACGATCCATCTGCTGCGCACGCTGGCGCAGGCCGAACCCGAAGTCGTCAGCGCGTCGGCGCGTGAGCGGTCCGTCGGCGTCGACAAGTGGTTGCAAGCCGACATGAACTTCGCGGACGGCAGCACCGGCCGCATCACGGCGTCGATGCTGTCGCGCCGCCTTCTCTCCCTCGGCGCAGAGGTGAAAGGTGACAAAGGCGTGCTGCGGGTGCTCAACCCGTACGCCCCGCAGTTCTTCCACCGAGTGTCGATCCGCACGACTGATGGCAGGCAGAAAGGACCGCGCTTCCCTCGCGAGGCGACCTACGTGTACCAACTGCGAGCGTTTTCCGGCGCGGTGCT
>JBEEGD010000090.1:0-3752 GCA_041166685.1 Acidimicrobiaceae bacterium
CGAAGAAGCAGGTCGTCGACCGCCGTCACTTCGACGAACCCGACAGACACCTGGCGATGCTCGCTGTCGCCGGCATCACCGAGCAGGTGCTCGCGGACGACCGGGTCGAGGCAGATCCCCAGGTCGACGGTCTGCGGGGCGCGCGGCCAGAATCGGCAGCGGGGATCGACGGCGGGAGCCGACCTCAGCAACCACCCGTCGCCCTTGGCGACGCCCACGCAACGCGCCGGCAGCCGCGCGGCGGTCGTCGAGCTGACGACGATCTCGCCGGCATCCGCCGTCGCTTCCATGTGCGCCGTCGTCGTTGCTCCAGGCCCGGTGATGAGCAGTTCACGGTGACGGTCGCCCACGAGGAAGAAGTCGAAGGCTCCTGAGTGGACGCCCACGGACATGCGCAGGCGAATCGAGCCGACCGACGTCTGAAGCACGCCGATGCGTCTCATCGTCTGCCGCATTTCGGCAGCGGCCCGGCAGGCAAGCAAGGCGTGCTCGTCGCCCTCGAACAGCAGCAGGACTGCATCGCCGCCCCACTTCACGAGCAAGGCGCCGTAGGAGTAGGCGACTTCGAGGAGCGCGCCGAACGCCGCGTCCAGGACGTCGCTCATCTCCTCCGCACCGACCTTGCCCTTGGTCGCGAGGCGTTCGGTCAGCGTCGTGAACCCGGAGATGTCGACGAAAGCGAGGGAGCCGTCGATGGCGCGGTGGCGAACGTCGGGCGCAGACGCGAGCCAGTCGATGACAAGTCCGGCGACATAAGGGCGCAGTTTTTCGCCGGGTCCCTCAGGTTGCTGAGGTGTCAGCACCCTCCGACGATAGGTGCAGGTGACGTCGACGGCAGCCGTCGGAGGGAACGCCCCCAATTGCCACATAGACCCCCTCTATGGGGGCTATCTGGCAATTGCTACCCCAACTCGCGCTACGCGTCCGTGAGTTCCTCGGCGTCGGCTTCCGCCATCGGCTCGTCAGGTCGCTGGGGCGGGATGACGACGGCCTCGGTCGTCGTGGACAACCGCGGATGCGTGCGCGCCAGCCGGGCCGACGACTGCATGAGCAGCGAGCTGCTGACGGCGGATCCCTGCACTGCAGCGAAGAAGTCGTCGGCGCCGATTCGCAGCAGAGTGCACGCGGACAGCGTCCGCACGGTCGCGGTCCGCGGCAGCCCGCGCAGGAGGCCGATCTCACCGAAGTACGACGGACCCTGCATGACCCGCAGCCGCCGGGCATGGCCGCCTTCGCCGCGCGCACTGACCGCGACCTCGCCGTCCGTCATCACCCACAGCGCGTCGGCGACGTCGCCCTCGCGCAAGATCGTGCGGCCCTCCGGCAGCGAGGACTCGACGGCAGACTCGGCGAGCCGCTCGAGCGTCGCCCGGCTGGCGCCGGTGAAGAGGTCCAGCGCCTCGAGCACCGAGATCCGCGGGGCCAGTGCACGCATTCGTGTCATCGACCGCCGGTCGGAGGCCAGGACCGGGCCGATCCCCAGCACGGCAGCGCCGGAGAACCCGAAACCGATCACGAACAGGGTGGTCCGCAGGCTCGTCGCGTGCAGGATGGCCGCAGTGATGAAGCTGGCCGCGAGGATGGACAGGACGACCGCCGACTCGAAGATGCCGAACACCCGGCTCTGCACCTCGCCCGGCACCTCGCGCTGCAGGGCAGTGATCGCGAGAACATCGACAAGGATCATGCCGACGCCGCTCACCGCCAGCACGAAGAACGCGACGTAGGGGTTCTTCACGAAGCTCATGACGGCGAACGGCAGCGCGAGCGCGAACATCCCGATGAGGATGGTCGGTGCAAGCCGGATCGCGGCGCTCAGCTTGTTGGCCAGCCCGGCCGCGACGACGCCACCGATGGCGAACGCGGCGACGAGATAGCTGTAGCCGTTGTTGCCGGTGCCAAGCTGGTGGCTCAGCGGCACGTTGACGATCGTGCTCGCGCCGTACACAGCGGAGTCGAGACAGCAGAAGACGACGAGCACCAACGCGATCCGCCGCTGCCACAAGGCGGTGAAGCCGCCGGAGATCTGCTTGCCCAGGCTCTCACCGCTGGCGCCCGCGTCCCCGCGACTGCGGACCTGGAGCCGCACGACGAACAACGCAGCGGCGAGGAAGCTGATCGCGTTCAGCGCCATGCCCGCGGCCGGCGAGCCGGCGATGAGCACCAACCCACCGATGCCCGGTCCCACGACGACGACGAGGTTCTCCATCGCCGCGAACAGCGCGTTGGCGGAGACGAGCTCGCGCTCCGGGACCACGTCGGGAAGGACCGCGGACGCAGCCGGCCGGTAGCCGCTGAAGACGACAGAGGCCGCCCCCTGGAACACGAGGGCTGCCACCACTGGCCCATTGGCCGCCACGACCATCGTCACGCCTATCGTCGCGGCGAACGCGAGCAGCGCCGACGTGAGCATGACGAGCGTGCGTTCGTAACGGTCGGCGAGCACTCCGGCGTACGTCGAGAAGACCGCCCTTGGCACCCAGCTGGCGGCCGACGTCACTGCGATCCACGTCGGCGAGTGGGTGCGGTCGAAGACCCACACGACCAGCACGACGCTCGCCGCCCACCCGCCGATCTGGTCGACGAGGAACGCCGATGACAGCAGCCGGAAGTCGCGATGCTGCCGCAACAGGCTTCGGTATCGGCCCGACCCCGTCAGACGCATGCCAGCTCCTCAAGGCGGGAAATTCGCACGTGGACGCCACTGTGCGCCGAAAGCGCAGCCGAGATCAGGAGATGCCCGAATCATCCCGAGATGCGGGATCGGGTCGCTACTCCCACTCGATCGTGCCGGGCGGTTTGCTGGTGACGTCGAGCACGACGCGGTTGATCTCGCGGACCTCGTTGGTGATCCGCGTCGAGATGCGGGCGAGGACGTCGTAGGGAAGTCGGGTCCAGTCGGCGGTCATCGCGTCTTCCGATGACACCGGACGCAGTACGACGGGATGGCCGTACGTGCGACCGTCGCCCTGCACGCCCACCGAACGGACGTCGGCGAGCAACACCACCGGGCACTGCCAGATATCACGGTCGAGGCCGGCGAGCGACAGCTCCTCGCGAGCGATCGCGTCGGCCTCGCGCAAGATGTCGAGCCGCTCGCCCGTGACCTCGCCGATGATGCGGATCCCGAGACCAGGACCGGGGAACGGCTGGCGCCAGACGATCTCCGACGGCAGACCGAGCTCCTCACCAACTCGGCGTACCTCGTCTTTGAACAGCGTCCGCAACGGCTCGACGAGCTGGAACTGCAAATCATCGGGGAGGCCACCGACGTTGTGGTGTGACTTGATGTTGGCCGCGCCCTCGCCGCCTCCTGACTCGACGACGTCGGGATACAACGTCCCCTGCACGAGGAACTCGACCGACTCGCCGTGCGCCTCCGACTCGGCCACGACATCGCGTGCAGCCTGCTCGAAGACGCGAATGAACTCGCGACCGATCGCCTTGCGTTTGTCCTCGGGATCGGTCAACCCGGCGAGCGCGTCGAGAAATCGCTGCGAGGCGTCGACAACGTTCAACCGCACACCGGTCGACGCGACGAAGTCGCGCTCGACCTGCTCGGCCTCACCCTTGCGCAACAGACCGTGGTCGACGAACACGCACGTGAGCCGATCACCGATTGCGCGTTGCACGAGTGCCGCGGCGACGGCGGAGTCGACCCCGCCGGACAGCCCGCAGATCGCGCGTTTGCCGCCGACCTGGGCCCGCACCCGCTCGACCTGCTCCTCAACGATGTTGACCATCGTCCATGT
>JBEEGD010000091.1:0-10288 GCA_041166685.1 Acidimicrobiaceae bacterium
TCGAACAGGTCGACCCGGTCGCCGCCGCCCGAGCCCGTGAACGGTATGCCTGCTTCGACCACTACGGCGGCGAGGCCCAGAGCTACGGCGCGGCCGCGGCGTACGGCGCCGGTGATTCGTGCGAGCGCGAGGTCGTCGAACAGCTCGTCGACCTCCAGCGGCACGCCGTCGAGTACGCCCGCCGCGATGGTCTCATCGCGGAAGACGATTTCTTCTACGCCGAGCAGAACGCCCGCGCGGTGCGCGACGCGGAGCAGTACTACCGGACGATGTTCTCCGGGCAGGTGTCGTCGTGGAACCTGCGCGACACCCACATGGTCGACACCCTCGATGCGCTCGCTGGTCACCTCAGCCGTCAACGGGGGGAGCAGGCCAAGATCGTCGTGTGGGCGCACAACTCTCACCTTGGTGACGCGCGCGCGACCGAAGCGGCGTCGCGCGGCGAGCTGAACGTTGGCCAGCTCGTGCGCGAACGCCATCCGGGGGAGTCCCGATCGATCGGCTTCACGACGTTCACGGGCACCGTGACCGCCGCCGACGACTGGGACGGTCCGGCCGAGCGCAAGCGCGTGCGCCCTGCGTTGCAGGGCAGCTACGAGCACCTCTTCCACGAGGTCGACGAGAAGGCGTTCTGGATTGCCGCGAACGCGCCTCAAGTGACAGAGCACTTGCGATCGGCGCGGCTCGAGCGCGCGATCGGTGTCATCTACCGGCCCCGCACTGAACGCCAAAGTCATTACTTCCGAGCCCGCCTCGCCGACCAGTTCGACACGGTCGTGCACATCGACGAGACCCGTGCTGTCGAGCCCATCGAGCGCACGGCCCGTTGGGACGAGGGCGAACTACCCGAGACGTATCCGTACGCGGTCTGACACGAGGAGGTCGACATGGCAGTAAAGCTCAACAGCGCATCCTTCGATCACGCCAAGCGATTGATCAAGGACGGGAAGTTCGTCCTCGACGACCGGGACGACTGGAGCGAACATCAACCGTCAGCGGAGGACGAGAACCGCTTCATCGAGAAGCACGGCTTCGAGGAGTACTCGCGGTGGTATCTCGGCGTCGACGTCGAGGAGGATCCCGATACCAAGGCGCATTACAAGTTCCCGTACGGCGACTTCAAGAAGGCCCACCGCTGTGGCCTCCTCGCCGCCGAAACCCGCGCGGCGCAACGCGACTACGACGACATCGCGAGCGCAGCGCATCAGCTTCACGATATGCTCGACGAGCTGCAGTAATACGAACGCGAACGGGCGCGGGAACCTGCTCACAGCGCGCATCTCTATGGAGGCGCGGCATCTGCCTGCGGTCCAGAAGTGGCGGCCGGCCCAGGCACCTTCACGGCAAGACGGCAAGTCGAGCGCGACGGCGATCGCCGGGTGGTCCGGGCGTGAACCCTTCAGCCTCTACGTTGGACCGCGCGCGCTTTCACCGTGCGGCCAGCGGCGCGAACGGGGATGGGCCCAGGAGGGTGATGCCGCGGGGATGTGCGGCGGCTGAGGCTTGCAGGCGAGCGAGGTCGAGGACGTCGGCCGTGTCGTCGACGGCTGGTTCGCTGGCGCCTCGGTAAAACGCCTGGCCGACCGCGCCGGGCGACTGGATGGCGATGAGCCGCGCCTCGGCCGACACGACGATGAAGGCATGGGCGACGCCCTTGGGAACGAACGACAAGCCGCCGCTTCGCACGCGGCTGCGGTTGCCGTCGGCCTGGATCTCGATCTCACCGTCGATGACGTAGGTCATCTCGTGTGCCTCTGGGTGGAGGTGGAGTGGTGTCGTCTTGTCCTTCACCATCGTGTCCTCGAACAGGAAGAATGCGCCGCCGGTGTCCTCGGCGAGCAGCTTCCACATTTGGAGCCCGCCGCCAGCAAACGACTGTCTGTCGCCTTCACCGGCGTTCCGCACGATCGGGATCAGAGACATCATCCACCAACCCTTCATCCTTCATGGGACACTCGTCCCATGACGAAACTACGGTACCATCGCACTCGTGTCAATGGGCTACGAGCTGAATGGGCGGGTTGCCCAGAAGCGCCGAACCCGTGAAGCGCTGATATCGGCGGCCCGTCAGTTGGTCGCCGAGGGGGGTGTGACGCCAACGGTGGAGGCGGCGGCGGAGGCGGCGTCGATCTCCCGTACCACCGCCTACCGGTACTTCCCGAGCCAGCGGGCCCTGTTGGCTGCCGCCCATCCCGAGACCGCCATCGAGTCCCTGCTGCCCGAGGACCCTCCCGAGGACGTCGCAGCGCGGCTGGACCTCGTCGTCACCGCGTTCACAAAGACGATCGTCGACACCGAGTCGCAGCAGCGCACGATGCTTCGGCTGTCCCTGGAAGCCGACCCGGCCGAGCGATCGCAGCTTCCACTCCGGCAGGGACGGGCCATCAAATGGATCGAAGAAGCCCTCGCCCCCTTGCAACCCGACGTGTCCGCAGCCGACTTACATCGCCTGGCCGTCGCCATCCGGAGCGCGACCGGCATCGAAGCCCTGGTATGGCTGACCGACGTAGCCGGCCTGTCCCACGACGACGCGATCGACCTCATGCGGTGGTCCGCGCTCGCCATGCTCACCGCCGCGCTCAAGGATCGCGCAAACGCAGCTACGAAGCCGCCACACCGTAAAACCGAACGGGCCGTCGGACGATGATCGGCGGGCCGTCCATCCGGCGATGAAGGGCAGCTGTTGCGAGACAGACTCGTCGCGTGATGCCAGATGAGGTCGTTGCCTACGGCCGTCAGGTCGTGGCGAGCCTGCAGGAAGTCCTCGGTGACGCGCTCGTTGGCATCTACTACGTGGGGTCGATCGCGCTCGGCGGCTATGTCGCTGGTGAGAGCGACATCGACATCGTCGCTGTGTCCGCGCGTGCCATCCCTGACCAGGAGAAGCCGTCGATAGCCAGCGCCGTGGTCGACACCACGATGTCCTGCCCGACTCGGGGCCTCGAGTTCACCCTGTACCGACGTGAGGTTGCCGAGTCTTCGCCGGTGGGCGCCGACTTCGAGCTCAACGCGAACGGAGGCCCGAGGATGGCTCGAGCCATCCACCTTGAGTCGCGAGCTGAGCCTCGATTCTGGTACGTACTCGATCGCGCAATCGCTCACAGATGCGGCGTGGTCATCGGCGGTCCGCCGCCCGCCGAGGTGTTCGCAGAGGTCCCGCGCAGGCTGCTGCTCGACGTGATGATCGAGTCGATGCGCTGGCATCGCGAGCACGAGAAGGCCACGTTGTACTCCGTACTCAATGCCAGCAGAGCGTGGCGCTTCGCGGCCGAAGACACCTTGGGCTCCAAGCTCGAGGGCGCTGCCTGGGCGCGGGAACGCTGGTCGAGCCCCCAGGTCATCGATGCCGCCGTCGACCTGCGACATGGGGGGCTCGCGACACTCGATGCAGCCGAGGTCGACATGTTGCTCGACCATGTCGAGACCACGCTCGTCAACAGCACGTAAGGCCCTCGAACGATGACGCATCACTCCGGACGACGTCGACTTGGGTCACCACTGTGTCTGCGTGGAGGTGTGAACGGACCGCCGGGCCGCTGACAAGCGGTTCTCGTCCCGGCGCGCGTTCTGGACACACGAGACACACGAGTTTCAGATCCGTGGCACTCATGCCACCAGCCGAACCGTCGGAGGCGCTGGTCGCTGACGCCGATGGCCCGGGCCTCAGGCCGACATGTGGGACCGCGCCACGCCCGCCGATCAGCTCACCGGAGACGCCGAGTACAAGGATCTCCTCGAGCCACTCGCGGACTCATTCGCCAAGCCGGTCCTGTTGATCAACGGCGACAGCCACGCCTATCGAGTCGACCCCGGCCGCCTCGTCCCCACTCTCACCCAGATCACCATCCAAAAGAGCGACGTCGACAACGGCGGCGCGGCCACCGAATGGCTCCGTCTCCACATCGATCCCCGGTCGTCATCCCTGTTCAGCTGGGAACGCGTGAAACACCAACTCGGGTAGATCTGCGATCTACGACGGCGACGCGACGAGTGCACGGATCCTGGCCTTGAGCTCATCCAGGCAGTTCTCGTGCACGTCGGAGCGATCGATGTAGACGACAGGCCCGCTGCTCCCTCCGTCGAACCCCACCATCGCCACCTCTCGTCCGTCGACCACGTCGACGACGTCGTTCGCTGCATCAAGGATTGCACGTACGGCCGAATCAGATGTCGTGAACGGTCTAGGTTGGAAGTCGCGAGCGGAGCGTCCCTTATCAGGAGGAAGCATCATGCGCTCAGTGTTCCGGCTTGTTGGCGCGATCGTTGCCGTTACCACGGCGTCGTTCTGGATCACGGCGATGCCCGCAGGCGGCGGCGCCAGTCACCAGAACCTCCACGGCACCTTCCGCGAGACCGCGGCGGGCGCTGGCCTGGGGTATGACATCGCTGGCTCTGCCAAGCTCACTGTGAGCACCGACGCGACGACTGCAAAGGTCAACGTCTCTGGGCTCGACCCGGCCAAGCACTACGGCAGCCATCTGCACAACGGAACGTGCGCGACCGGTGGTGGCGGCCATTACCAGGACGTCGAAGGTGGCGCGGCCGCGCCGCCGAACGAACTGTGGTTGTCGAGCGACGACACCCCGCCGCTGACCCTCGACCCGAACCCTGGTGGCGTGGCCCACGGCAGCGGGTCGGCGCCCTGGGCCGCCCGCCTGAGCAGCACCACGAAGACGAACGCCCGGTCGATCGTCGTGCACGAGCCCGGCTCCGGCGCTCGCATCGCTTGCGCCGACCTCGGCTGACACCGGTTGGATCGCGCGGCGAGCGCCGCGCGATCCGACTGAGCTCAGGTTGCGAGATCGGCGCACTCGCGGCTTGCCAGTACGTGGTGGTCGCCAGCGTTGGAACGTCCCACTTATTCTCGGGCGTAGCGAAACCTCACGCGGATGCCACACCAGATCCGTGTAGTAGACGTTCGGGGGACGCGCTGTGCCGTTGATCTGTGCGGGCATCGCCGCGTGCGCGCCCAGCGCGTAAGGAAGAGTCGATCTGTCAGAGTCTTCGCGCGCCGAGCTAGAGAAATGGCCGCTCAAGGGCGAACTCTCGCTCGGCCCGCCGACGAACGAGTCGTACGTGCCGTGCTCGTCGGTTAGCGCGTCGCCATCAACAAGTTCTCGTCCTGTTCGGGGTGCAACGCACAGTCGCGTCCCCAGTCTTCGGCCTGCTCGTCTGCATGAGGGTGAGCGGCGTAAACAAGATCGCGACGGCCCCGAGGCAGATAGCCACTACGGCGAGCTCGCGAGCTCGATCGCCGCTGCCCCCAGAGCCCAGAAGGCGGGTGAGTCTGCACGACCAGCGACAACGTCAGTTTCGGTGTTCATCATTCTCCTTTCGCCTGTCGCCCATCCGGCACCCGGGTGTGCCCTGCCAGGAGGAACCGGGCTTGCTCTCCTGACCGCGTAGCGACGAGTTCGTACCGTCCGAGACGAGAGTACGGCTCGCAAATCGTGAGCGGTCCGAGAGGAGTGGGTGATGGAGAAGCTTCGACTGCAAGCGGGTGTCGCGGTCGTGCTGGCGGCGATGGTGATGATCGTGGCCACGCCGACAACGGTCGCGCAGGTGGCAGCGGCGACGGTCACGATCCACCGGATCTCCGGTCCGAGTCCGCTGGCCCCATGCAATCCCGTCAACGATGCGACCGGCACCCGAGGCTTCGAGCAGGCCACATCGCTCGTGGCCGATCCGCGTGATTCGAATCACCTGGCTGCCGTCTGGACGCAGGACTTCGAGGACGGCTCGGTCTTGTCGGTCAGTCGTGACGCCGGCACGACGTGGCACGCCGTGGGTGTTTCCGGCCAGATGCCGGCGTGCGAGGGCGACACCGAATACGACACTGCGCAGAACCCGCATGCGGCGGTCGGGCCGGACGGGACCGTGTACGTCGTCTCGAACATCTCCAACAGCAACACCTGGCAGACGGGCCACGGCCAACAAGCCGTCAGAGTGAACGCCACTCGCGACGATGGAGCGACGTGGGTCGGATCGACCACGCTCGAGACGGCGGTGTCGTTGGACTGGGTGTGGATGGCTGCCGATCCGCAGAAGGCGGGGACGGCCTACGTGTTGTGGGGACACCGCGAGGTGGGCCCCGCACCAACCGATCCTGTGAATGGGGTCATCAGTGCCGCGTGGGAGTACGTGGCCCGAACGACCGACTTCGGCAAGACGTGGACCCGGCGCGA
Source organism: Acidimicrobiaceae bacterium (assembly GCA_041166685.1). Taxonomy (GTDB): domain Bacteria; phylum Actinomycetota; class Acidimicrobiia; order Acidimicrobiales; family JACDCH01; genus DASUCS01. Next base: position 6,186 of record JBEEGD010000091.1, read on the forward strand.
CGCGACGACGTATCCGCACCCGCCAACCGGTTCGACGTATCAGTTCGGCCGGTTGGCGGTCATACCCGACGGTTCGCTCGTCGACGTGTTCACGCAGTGTGATCCGACAACTCAGTGCGTATCAGGTGGAGGCGTGCTGCACGCGAGTCGGTCCACTGACGGTGGAGCCCATTGGTCAGCGGTAGGCCAACCGATCGTTCTCCCCTCTGGATGGTTCGCCAGCACAGTGACGCGCGACGGCGAGGTGTTGGTCTCGACCGCCACTCGGGCAGCCGATGGGACGTGGCAGATGTTGCTCTATCGCTCGACCGACGCAGGCACGACGTGGGGGACGCCGGTCACGATCCTGGCCGGTGATCCGGTACAACCCGTCTGGTCGACGATGGCAGTTGCGGGAGACGGCTCGATCGGCGTGTTGTACTACGACAAGCGCAACGCTCCGCCCGCGTCGGTGACGATGGACCCGAGCGCGTGTCAGCAGGTGGACGACAGAACGTGCGCGACTGACGCCTGGCTCACCAACAGCCGCGGGTCGTCTTGGATCGAGACGCACCTCGCTGGACCGTTCGAAGTCACCAAGCAGAACGGCGCCGACTGCTGCCACGGCGTCGGCGAATGGCAGGGCTTGATCGGACGGTCGAGAGGCTTCTTCGCCACGCTCGCGTGGGGGCCATCGGACACGGCCGACCCCAACCAGCAAGTTGTCGACGGACCGACCGATGTGTTCTTCGCAACGGTGCGTTAGGGATTTCGTGGGCACCCCTGGGCCTGACAGGCTTTGACCATGCGCGGCGGTTCCCGGTTTCTCGCGACGGTAATGGTGACCGACGTGGTCGAATCGACGGCACGCGCCGAGGCGTTGGGCGATCTTCGGTGGCGCAAGCTGCTCGACCGCCACGACGCGATGGTGCGGCGGCGGCTCAAGAAGCACGCGGGACGCGAGGTGAAGATGATGGGCGACGGCGTCCTCGCGACGTTCGAAGCGCCCGCACAAGCGGTGACGTGCGCGTCGGAGATCCTCGACGGCGCGGCGAAGCTCGGTCTGGACATCAGGGCCGGGCTGCACACGGGCGAGTGCGAAGAGCGTGACGGCGACGTCGGCGGCATCGCAGTGCACATCGCGTCGCGGATCGCCAATGAGGCAATGCCCGGCGAGATCGTCGTGTCGAGCACGGTCCGCGATCTCGTGACGGGCTCGGGCATCGCATTCGCCTCCCGCGGGTCGCGTGCATTGAAGGGGGTGTCCGGCCGCTGGCAGCTCTTCGCAGTCGGTCTCGAGGAGGAACAGGCGGCGACCCCCGCGCGCGTGTTGCTCGTCGATGACCATCCGCTCTGGCGGCAGACGTTGCGGGGTGTGCTGGAGCACGAACAGGTGGGATCGGTCGTCGGCGAGGCTGCGGATGGAACCGAGGCGATCACGATCGCCGCCGAGACGAATCCGGACGTGATCGTCATGGACATCGACATGCCAGGGATGGGTGGCGTCGAGGCGACGCGACGGATCCTCGAAGAAGGGGTGCAGGCGCGCGTGCTCGTTCTGTCTTCGTCGGATGAGCGCAGTCAGGTGCTCGAGGCCGTGCGCGCGGGCGCGTCGGGCTACCTCCTCAAGACGGCTCGATCCTCGGAGATCACCGACGGTGTCCGCCGGATCCACGCCGGCGAGGTCGTGTTCCCACCGTCGCTGGCCGACGTCGTGCTCGAGGCCGTGCGCCGCCGCGACCCGGCCAACGACGCGGACGTGCCAAGGGGGAGACGACGAGAGCCACTCGACGACCTGACGCCACGGGAACGCGAGGCGCTCGCGTTGATGGCGGAAGGTCGCTCGAATCAGGCGATCTGCGCTCGGCTCCATGTGAGTGCGAAGACCGTCGAGGGCTACATCGGGAGCATCTTCTCGAAGTTGGGTCTGGAGACCGCCACCGACGATCACCGACGGGTGCTCGCGGTCATCACGTACCTGAGCGCGCGGTCGCCTCAGGGGTAGCCCGGGTCGGCGGTTTCCGGGCCAGCCCCGGGGACTGCTGGCTGACGACATGGCACGATCGCGAGGAGCTGGAGGAGGGTGCGGATGCGGCTGGGGGACGGGGGACGGCGGCGTACGGCTGCAGGTGCATGCGTTCTTGCGCTGCTGATGCTCTTCACTGCGGTCGAACTGGGTGTGCGCGTACCGGGCTCCGGATTGCTCGACGGTTTCTACGAGGGCCGAGCCGCCGCGCATGCGACCGCTTCGCCCGGTGGATTCGTGCCGTTGCGCGACGACTATGTCGCCGTGGTGCTCGGTCACGGTTTCGGCACCCCCGGCGGCGGAACCGGATCGAATGGTGTGAGCGCCTCCCCAGCGTCCCATCGCGGTGAGGATCGAGTCGTGCTCGACCATCCGTTCACGAACGACAACTTTGCGGACGCGATCACGATCCCGTCAGTTCCGTTCACCGCGACGACGAACACAACGGGTGCGTCGAAGGAGGCAGGCGAGCCGGCGAATTGCGCACCTCTTGGCGGCACGGTCTGGTATCAGTACACGCCGCCGCAGGACGTCAACTTGTTCGCGGACACATTCGGCACGTCGTATGCCGACGCCCTCGACGTCTACGAGGGCACAGCGTTCGGATCGCTCACGAGGGTCGGTTGCAACCAGAGCGCGACCGGCAACGCGCAGGTTGGCTTCCACGCGCTCGCCGGAAACACGTACTGGTTCCAGATCACCGGTCTGGCCGGCGGGGGGAACCTGGTGTTCGACCTGGCCGCAGTTGCAGCGACGACGCTCGCAGATGTGACGTCTTCGGGCGACCATGCGGACGCCGCTGCTCTCACAGTCGGCATGTCGGAAAACGGGCGATTCCTGGCCATCACGTCGTACTCGAACAACCTCGGCGGCGACTACTGCCCTTCGCGCGCCTGTACTGGCATCTTCGCGCGCGATCTGGTCACCGGACAGACGACCGCAGTGATCTCGATGCCACAGCCCACGGCCTCCCAGGGGCTGTTCCCGGACACGACCGGAGGCGACTTTTGGTCCCCGCACATCACGAACGATGGGCGGTACGTTTCGTTCTCCACGGGCGCGGCTTTGCTGCGCGACGACACCAACGACGACTTCGACGTCTACGTGGTCGACCGTTCGACAAACGTTCTCGAACGCGACTCTGTCGCCTCGTCTGGAGCTCAGGGCGACACGCCGGCGACGCATCACGATCACAGCATCAATTCATTCGTGGGCTCAAAGTCGCCGACAATCACGCCCGACGGTAGGTACGTCGAGTTCACGTCAGACGCACCGAACCTCGTGCCAGGCGACACCAACGGCGAGAACGACGTGTTCGTCCGCGATCGTCTCACCGGCAGCACCGAACTCATCTCGGTAGCCCCGTCGGGACGTCAAATGTCGAGTGCGGCGACCGAGGGGCCATACGGGACGGGCAAGAGCATCTCACCGGACGGTCGGTTTGTCGCGTTCTGGGGCGCCGAGACGCAACCGCAAGTGGCGACCCCAGAACCGCTACCGCACTCCGGCGCCCGACAGGTCTACGTCCGCGACCGCCTTCTCGGCACCACCACATTGGCGTCGCCTTCCATGACCGGGGGCGAGGGCAACCTCGACAGTTACCAGCCCTCCATCTCCGCCGACGGACACCTCGTCGCTTTCGCCTCCGAGGCGTCAAACCTCGTGCCCGGCGACACCAACAACAGCGGATGCCCGCGGGTGGAGACCGATACGTGCGGCACCGACTACTTCCAGTTCGACCTCTCGACGCGGCGAATGAGCCGCGTGTCGGTCTCCTCGTCCGGCGAGCAGCAGGTGGTCGCGGCAAAGGAGACCGGTTTCGCGACCGACGCCAACTACTTTCCGGCCGTCGCCATGTCGAGTGACGGGCGATGGGTCTTGTTCCGGAGCAACGCCACCAACCTGGTGCCGGGCGACCCGGGTGGACACTCACACATCTACGCCCACGACGTGGTCACCGGCGCCACGATCCGAGTTTCCGTGTCGTCGACCGGCGAGCCGGGAAACGACGACTCACCCTTCCTGACCCTCGCCGGCGACGGCTCGGTCGTTGCGTTCATCTCGGCGGCGACGAACCTGGCCCCCGACGACAAAGACA
>JBEEGD010000092.1:0-11134 GCA_041166685.1 Acidimicrobiaceae bacterium
GGCCTGCGGTACCAACCGGCGACCGCGTCACAATCGGAGATGGCCGCCCTCGAAGCGCCAGCGGAGGAGTAGGACCCGAATGGGTCCTTGCATGAAGAGCCACGTCGCCATCCACGTCGACGCGAAATGAAGGATGAAGAGGTTCCTGATCGGTGACGAAAATCCGACTGTGCCAGGGATGACATTGATCCAGTGGAGCACCAGCCAGGCAAAGACGCCTTCATTGACCATGGTGAGGATCCCGAACAACGATGGCCAATCCTTGTCCCACCGGAACTGTTGAAGGCCGTGGTACACGAGCTCCCATCCGATGCCGACGAACGCCACCACGGCGATCGCCTTGAACGTGATGCCGTACACCATGCTGAGGTCAGCGAAACCGGGCCGAGGTATCAGTGGCGACACGAACGCCGTCCAGATCACGCCGACGGTTGCGGCCAGGAACAGACGGGTCTCGATGCGTCCGCGCAACGTGGGCGTCATATCGGAGTGCCTCTCATCCAGCGCCACCATTGCCGAGTGGATCGCATCGAGCCGATGTGTTTGCAGAATCCGAGGCGGGCGAGCTCGTCGCAAATCTCGACCGCGGCGTGTTCGACCCCCCAGAACGAGTCCGCCGGCGGCAGGTAGCCACCACCGGCGATGGCACCTGACGCGAACATGCGTCCCTCGCCGCTCGCCGTTCCACGAATCTCGAAGCGCAGGTCGGTGTCGAGTCGACCGGACGCGTTGGCCGTCGCGCCGCCACACTCGAGAAGGTCTCTCAGCAGGCGATGGTCACGGATGGCGCCCTCGAGGCCCGTGGCGTCGATCACGAAGTCGGCATCGATCTCCACGGTGGAGCCGTCGCGGTTGGTCACCGTCGTCCGTACCTTCTGTCCTCCTTCGGCGGGGACGACCTCCTTCACCTCGCCGATGTGCGTCCGGTAAAAGCCGTCGCGGCGGCCGCGCGCCATCTGCTGCTGCCAAACCTTGCGTTTGGACGTCGTCGTGCCGCCGATGGTCTTGATGAATGCGGCGCGTTCCTCACCTTCGAGGCGCATCGTCTTTTGGCGGAGCTGCCCACTGCCCGCCGCTTTGGCAAAGGTGAACGCCTGGTAGGCGAAGCCGTCGCCGCCCTTGCGACGGAAGGTGCGCCCGCCAGTCGGTCCGTCGACCCACGTGCGGAAGAGGTGGACGACCTGCGTCTGTGCGCCGCGGTCGTCGCGATCCAGAATCAGGCGCTCGATGATCCGGGAGGCGACGATCCCCGCGCCGCGCAATACGACCGTGCCCGGCGCCCGGGCCAGCGTCTCGTACACATGGTCGTGCTGCTCGTACGCATTCACGACTCGGTAGTAGTCGTTGTACTTCGTGCGATAGTCCTGCAGGTCGGGCAGGAACCGCAGCGACGGATAGCCGACTCCGAGGTGAACATGACGGGCCCGGTACGCGATCCGTTTGGTCGGAGATGTCCCCGGCGGTGGAGTGAGGATCGCGAAGTAGCCACCGCCATGACGGCCGCGCACCATGCGCACTTGGCCCTTGACCAACATGTCGTGCCAGCCGATTCGTTGCGCCTCGCGAGTCACGCCGCGGAACATGTCCTCGGCTCTCGGGTTGTAGAACTCACTGAGGATTGGCTCGGTCGTCACGGTCCAGAGCGGTCGCAGCGTCTTGCGTCGCCACGCCTCCTCGAGCGCGTAGCTCGGAAACCCCCAGATGTTGTCGATCCGCGACATCGAGTCCGAGCGCAGCCGATCGTCGTCGCGGATCTGTGACGCCCTGGCGAGGTACTCGTACGTGTGATGGGGGAGGTCGAGGGGGCTGAGCACCGTGATCGACTGCTTGTCCACCCCGGCGATACGGAGCATGTCGACGATGGCGAAGGATGCGAGTCCGCCGCCAACAGTCACGAATGGCGAGTCGATGATCGGAATCCCCGCGGCCGCCACCATCTCGTCGGTCCAGACACACTCGGAGATGAGCTGCTCGGTGAGATCGCCCGCGACCGGCGTCGTAGTGGCATCCGCCTGCTCGTAGAGCGCTTCGACGGGGTGCATCGAGATGGTCGAACGCGCGGAGCTGGGGGCAGGCCGACTCGCGCCCGGGGCGACGACGAGCTCGGTGTCGCCGAGGCGAACCACATCGCCGGCGCTCAGCGATACGAGCTCGGTGATCGCGACCCCGTTCACGCTCGTTCCGTTTGAGCTCCCGAGATCGACCACCGTGAGGTGACCCTCGAGAACGTCGAACGCAAGGTGCGTGCGGGACGCCTGTGGATCGTCGATGATCTCACCGGCGCACTGGCGCCCGAACTCCAAACGGCCGTGGATCTCGACGCGTCTCGGCGGCTGGCCGGCCTCCCGCACCTCGATCTCGTACACCGTCACGCGCCCGTCCTAGGACTCAGTGATCGCTCGAGGCACTTCACCATCGAAATCGAACTCGACGGGTGGGTGGATGTCGAAGGTGTCGGCGAGGCGTACGAACAGGTTGAAGAGCCCGGCGACGTACACCGTCTCGGCAATCTGCTCATCGGTCCATCCCGCAGCGCGCAGCCCTTCGACCTGGTCGTCGGTGACTCGGTAGGCGTGCCTCGTCACCGTATCCACGAAGGCCAACAGCAGACGTTCGGCTTCCGTGACCGGAAGGTCGTCGAGGCGGCCGTCGCGCAATGCTTTTCCGAGCTCCGTGTACTGCTCGCCCTGCAACTGCAGGAACCAGACGTGGCTCGACAGTCAGTAGTGACAACGATTCACCGCCGAGACGTACGAGGCGATCATCTCGTGCTGCGCGCGGGTGAGCGCGCCGTCGGTGAAGTGGAGCATCGACGCGTCGCCAATGGCTTTCAGAAAATCAGGCCGCAGGCTCATCGTCTTGACGATGTCAGGAACCTGCCCGTTGGCGCGCATCGCCTTCCATCCCTGGTAGATCTCTGCGAGATCGCCGGTCGCGTCGTCGTCTTCGACCCAGCGAATCCGCGCCATACACCCTCCTTCACGCCATGGCCACCGAGGCGACACCCGCGGCAGCATCGTACAAGCGACGTCGCCTACGCGCGGTTTGCGCGTTTGGTCCTGTACATCGCCAAGTCCGCGCTCTTGAACGTCGCGTCGATGTTGCCGCCGGGGGAGTACACCTCTGCACCTACTGATGCCTTGATACCCGCGGCGTTGAGGCTGTGCTCGAGGCGTGTGAGCAACGTGTCCGGTACGGGCGCTTGGTAGTCGACGGCGAGCACGCCGAACTCGTCCCCGCCGAGCCGGGCGACGACATCAGTGTCTCGCACCGAGTGCTCGAGGGTCTCGGCCAACGTCCGCAGGAGCAGATCGCCGGCCAAGTGACCTTGCGCGTCGTTCACCACCTTCAGCTCGTCGAGATCGACGACGGCCACCACGGCCAGGAGGTCGTGACGGTCACAGCGCGAAGCCTCGCGGGCGAGGGCTCTCCACCATGCTCGACCGTTCGGCAGTCCCGTCAACGAGTCGGTCATCGATTCCGCCTCGGCCTGCAGTGCTCGCCGATGTGAACGATCCGCGCGTTGCTCCGCTTCAAGAACGGTGGCCATCACGCGGGCGACGTCGCGCACCGTCGTGAACTGGTCCGGCGTCAACTGCGCTGCGGGTTGTTCTTGCACCAGGCCGAGCACGGAGCCATCGGGCAGCACGATGGGCACAGCGGCCCCGTTGCTCGCTGCAAAATTGTCGTCGTTGGTGCGGGTGAGTTTCCACCGCCCGAGTTCGCGAGCCTCGAGTTGACCCAAGAGCACCTCGACCGCGTCCGAGAGCGCGTCGAACGGCATCGCCACGATCGCCCTGTGCTCCTCGCCGTGTTCGGCCACCGTGTCCCCTGCTTACCCGTACGCCATCGCCGCGACCCCCAGGACCCTACGCAGGCCGGGGCTCGGGGAAAATGGCCCCATTGGGCGTTTTCTGAGACTCATCCCGACTAGTCCGCACTTGTCCGCTCACTCCCCATGAGTCGGTTCCGCCGTGTGGGGGTACGGTGCCGGCGTTGTCCGAATCCCTTGGAGGACGCATGGGCCTGATCCGCAAGACCTTCTCAGTAGGCACGTTGGGGATAGTGAATTTCCGCAGCAACAAGGAGAAGTTGCGCAAGGCCGAACGAGCCCAGCGCGACGCTCAGGTGGCTCTCGACCGCGAGCAGTCGGCGCGAACCGCAGCCGAGGACCGGATTGCCGCCGCGGAGAAGCGGGTCAGTCACGCGACGGCCGAGGCCGCCAAGGCGGCCAAAACCGCGGAGCGCGCCAAACGACGGAATCGAAAGAAGGGTCGCACGCTGCCTGCGCCGAACGTCGCGCACGCCGTCGAGACTGCCCGCGCCACCGGATCCGAGGTCGTGGAGCGCGGCCGCAAGGCCGCCAAGCGCGCCCGCAAGGCGGCCAAGCGCGCCGCGGCGGATGCGAAGAAGGGCTCGAAGCGTCTCGCGGAACAGGCCAGCGAGACGATCGAGCAGCTCACCTCGGCGTAACCCCGACGAAATCCCACTCATCCGTACACAGAAATGTGTACGGATGAGTGGGAGAACCCGTCAGTTAGGCGAGGCTTTCGACCCAGGCTTGGTGCAGCGCGGCGTAGCGGCCGGTGCCGCCGATGAGGTCGTCGGGCGAGCCGTCCTCGACCACGCGGCCCTCGTCGACGACGACGACCCGGTCGGCGATCTCCACGGTGGTGAGCCGGTGGGCGATGATGATCGCCGTTCGGTCGGCGAGCAGCGTCTGCAGTGCTCGTTGCACGAGCCGCTCTGAAGGCACGTCGAGCGACGATGTGGCCTCGTCGAGGATGAGCACCGCAGGATCGGCGAGGAAGGCCCGCGCGAACGACACGAGTTGGCGTTGCCCCGCGGACAGTCGCGCCCCTTTCTGGTGGACGTCGGTGTCGTAGCCGTTCGGCAGGCCGGCGATGAAGTCGTGCGCGCCGATCGCGCCAGCCGCCGCTTCGATCTCCGCGCGCGATGCGCCCGGGCGGCCGAGCGCAATGTTGTCCAGCACGGATCCTGAGAACAGAAAGTTCTCCTGCGTGACGGTGATGATGGCGCGCCGGAGATCGGTCTCGGTCACGTCACGCTCGTCGATGCCATCGAGGAGGACGCGGCCCTCGGTGGGATCCCAGAACCGCGCCGCGAGCCGGGCGACCGTCGTCTTGCCCGCGCCCGTCGCGCCCACGAGCGCGACGGTCTGCCCCGCGGGAATCACGAGGTCCAGGTCGTGCAGCACGATGCGATCGCGATACGCGAAGCGCACGCCCTCGAAGCGAAGCTCGCCATGGGCATGGGCCAACGGCACGGGGTTCGCGGGCTCGGCGACGCCGGGGGCCTCGTCGAGCACACCGGAGAGCTTCTCGAGCGACGCCGCTGCGGCCTGGAACAGGTTGTAGAACTGGCTCAGCTCCTCCATCGGCGCGAAGAACCGCCGCAGGTACAACAGGAACGCGGCGAGCACACCCACCGTCATGCGGTGATCGAGCACGCGCAGGCTGCCGTAGAGCAACACGATTGCGGTCGTCGCTCGCCCGACGAACTGCACGCCGGGTCCGTAGGTGGCGGCCAACCGTTGCGACCACATGTTGGCCCCGCGGTAGCGATCGTCCAGATACTCGAAGATCTCCTGGTTCCGCGGCTCGCGTCGGAACGCGTGCACGGCTTGGATGCCGCCGAGGCTCTCGACGAAGTGCACGATCACCAACGCGACCGCTTCCCGGGTGGCGCGGTACGCCCGTTCGGCGTGACCACGGAACCAACGAGTCATGACGAACAGCAAAGGGAACGCCGACAGTGTGACCAGCGCGAGTGGGAGATCGAGAAGCAGCAGTGCGACACCGATACCGCCCACGAGCAGTATCGACGTGATGAGGGTGATGATGCCGTTGCCGAGCAGGTCGGCGATGGCTTCTACATCCGACGTCTGTCGGGAAATCACTCGGCCCGACGTGTACCGCTCATGGAACGCGATCGACAGGCGTTGGAAGTGCTGGAACAGACGGCGCCGAGTGTCCAGCACCACCTCCTGTCCAACTCGTCCGAGCAGCAAAAGGAACGCGTTGAACGTCATCGCGGCAATGACCGTCATGACCAGAACGGCGACGACGACGGTGATGAGCGGACGAGTGTCCCCGCTGCCCCCGGCGAGCAGCGGCGGGATGCCGTTGTCGATTCCCTGTTGGATCAGCCACGGCACCGCCAACTGGCACGCCGTGCTCAACGCGATGAGGATCGACGCAAGGATGAGCGCGCCGCGGTGCGGGCGAGCGAGATCGGCGAGCAGCTTGCGGCTGCGGGCCCGCAACAGGCTGGCCAGGCCGCCGGCGACCTGTTCTTCCTCTTCAGCCTTCACGCCCCGCCACGCGTCGACCAGCTCGTCGCCGGTGACATCGAGTGCGGCCTCGGGGTCGAGTTCGTGGACGTGATCGACCTCGGACATCAGGAGGCCACCTCCTCTCGGTCCTCGTGGGCGGCTTCTTCGCTGAGCACGGCTCGGTAGCGGGGCTCGCGCTCGAGAAGGTCATGGTGGGTGCCGACGGCGACGATGTGGCCGTTCTCGAGCAGCGCGGCCCGGTCGGCGAGGGCGACCGTCGAGGGACGATGGACGACGACGAACACGGTGCATTCGCGCAGCATCGGGCGCAGCGCGTCTTCGACGAGCGCTTCGGTGTGGACGTCGAGCGCCGAAAGCGGGTCGTCGAGCACCAGGATGCGCGGGCGGCCGATGATGGCGCGGGCCAAGGCCAACCGCTGACGCTGACCTCCCGACAGTGACAGCCCTTGCTCGCCGATGCGGGTGTCGAGACCCCACGGGAGGTCGCTGACGAAGCCGGCCTGCGCAACGGCCAGTGCCTCGGCGATCTCGTCGTCGTCGGCGTCGGGCTTGCCCATCAGCAGGTTCTCGCGAACTGATGCCGAGAACAGCGAAGGCTCCTCGAACGCGAACCCAACGTTCCGACGGAGGCTGTTCACGGTGAGATCGCGCAGGTCGTGTCCGTCGAGCGTGACCCGCCCGATGGTCGGGTCGTAGAGCCGGGTCAGCAAGGTGACCAGCGTGGTCTTGCCCGAGCCGGTCGCGCCGACGATGGCGATCGTCTCGCCCGCGGGAACGACGAGGTCGATCGCGCGGAGCGCCGTGCGGTCGCTCGACGGGTAGTCGAACGACACGTTCTCGAACCTGATCTCGCCGACCGCATGGTCGAGGGCGAGCGCGTCCGGACGGTCGACGATCGTCGGCACCGTGTCCATCACCTCGTACACGCGTATTGCGGCCGACTCGGCTTCGCCCGCCATCGCCATGATCCACCCGAGGATCTCGAGCGGAAACGTGAGCATCAGCACGTAGGACACGAACGCGACGAGACCGCCGACCGTGAGGCTGCCCGACCCCACCGCGACGACTCCGGCGAGGAGCACGGCGGTCAGCGTCAGGTTTGGGATGAGGCCGAGCACCCACACGAACTTCGTGTGGAGCTTGATACGGCGCAGCTGTGTGTCGTACAGCGCCGTGGACTGCGCGTCGTAGGCCTCGAACGCCTCGCGGCCTCGTCCAAATGCCTTGAGCACGCGGATGCCGCGGGCACCTTCCTCGATCGTGGTCGTGAGGTCGCCCGTCTGATCCTGAATGTCGCGGACGACCGCGTGATAGTCGCGTTCGAACCGGCGACACAGCAGCAGCACCGGGATGGTGGCGACGAACGTGAGCAGCGCGAGGCCGACGTGCAGCGTCAGCAGCACACCGAAGATCGCCAGCACCTGAATGCCGATGAGCACGAAGAACACGGCGCCGAACCCGATGAAACGCCGCACGATCGCGAGGTCGGTGGTGGCGCGTGACAGGAGTTGGCCGGACTGCCAGCGGTCGTGGAAGCCGACGTCGAGGCGTTGGAGATGGGCGTACAGATCGTCACGAAAGTGCGTCTCGAGTTCGGTGGCGACGACAGCGAGCAGGTAGCGCCGGGCGAACCCCATACCGATGTCGAGCACCGCGAGGACGCCGGCGACCAAGCCCCACATCACGATGCCGCGACGGTCGCCGGTGCGGAGCGGCCCGTCGATGACGGTCTTCACGATGAGAGGTAGTGCGACTTGAAATGCCGACGACAGGACCGACGAGACGACGATCACCGTCATGTGGCGCGCGTAAGGGCGGAGGTACGAACGGGTGCGCCACAAGGCGCGCCGCTGCAGACCCCCCAAGCGCATTCGGAGAGCTTCGCCGACCGGGGTCGGTCAACTCCAGCGGATTGGGACCGCGCACGATCAGGCGACAACATGGCTGCGGTGATCGAGGGCGAGAACCCACTCGTGGAGGCCCGTTTGTGAAGAGCATCGAGGACGCTCCGTATCTGGACATGTTCTCCGAGGAGTTCCAGGCCGACCCGGCCGCGGCCATCGAACGCATACGGGAGCACTCCTGGCTGGTGCAGACGCCCATCGGGGGGCTGGCCATCGGACGCCCCCAAGTTCAGACACTGCTGGGCGATCGCCGTCTGCGGAGCTCGATCCCCGAGATCGTTCGGATGCAGGGCGTCACGGAGGGCCCGCTGTACGACACGCTGATGTCGTCGATCCTCGCGTTGGAGGGTGAGGACCACCTACGCCTGCGGAAACTCGTCAACCGGGCCTTCACCCCGCGGGCCGTGGATGTCCATCGCGGCGACATGCAGGACACGTTGAATCGACTGGTGGCGCCGCTCGCTGGTGTGGGCCGATGCGACTTCATGTCGGCGGTCGCCGAGCACTACCCGATCGAAGTGATGTGCCACATGCTCGGCGTGCCCGACGAGGACCACGGCGACTTCGCCCAGTGGAACCGGGCGATCACGTGGGCGCTGTCATTCGAGCTCGGCGCGCATCTCGAAGAGGTGGAGTGGGGTTTCACGAAGATGTGGGAGTACGTGAGCGGTCTGATGGTCGACCGTCGCCGGGCTCCGCAGGCCGACCTGGTGACGGCGTTCGTCCACGCGAGGGAAGCCAACGATCGCCTCTCCGACGACGAGGTGCAGGGGATGATCGGGGCACTGCTGTTCGCCGGCTACGACACCACCCGCAATCAACTCGGGCTCGCGATGTGGTTGTTCGCGGAGTTTCCTGAGCAGTGGACGCTCCTTCGTGACGACCCGAACCTGGCCGCCAGTGCCGTCGAAGAGGTGATGCGGTTCCGCGGTGCCGTCGGCGCGGCTCCACGTGTGGTGGTCGAGGACTTCGACCTCGACGGCTATCACGTCGGCGCCGGGACGCTGCTGGCCTTGTCGACGTCAGCGGCAAACCACGATCCAGGTGCCTACGACGAGCCGTGGACATTCGATATCGCCGCCGAGCGCGAAGCTCACTTCACGTTCGGCGGCGGACCGCATTACTGCTTGGGTGCGAGCCTGGCGCGCGCCGAGATGCAGGAAGCGTTGCCGATCCTCGCGGCGAGCATGCCCGAGCTCGCCCTCGACGGCGAGCCGACGTGGCGTCCTCCGATGGGCATCTTCGGGCCCGAGACGCTGCCGATCCGATTCGCGGTCTGATCAGCGCAACTCGTCGGCGAGCATGTCCATCATGAGAGCGTCGTGGAAGGTTCCGTCTGCGCCGCGCTCGTTTTGGCGCAACACTCCGACCGGGCGGAAGCCGACCTTGGAGTAGCAGGCGATCGCCCGCGCGTTGTCGGCTGCGGGGTCGATGGTGAGGTGATGGTGGCCTCGGCGTTCGATCAGGTCGCGGGCGAGCGTGCGGAGTGCGTCGACCGCGACGCCGGTCCCGTGCCACTTGGTGCTCACGGCGATGTCGATGGAGGCGGACCGGTACTCCGGGTCGGGCTCCTCGTAGCACTGGATCAATCCGGCTACCTCGTTGTCGATCTCGATCACGTACGCCGTCGTGTCGTCGTCGCCCCTTTCGTTCAGGTACTCGCGCTCGATCCGCTCTCGGTCGTAGTCCGGCCATCGCGGTGCAACTTCGGGCTCGCCGAACAGGCGCGTCAGAGTGTCGACGTCGTCGGTCGTGATGGGACGCAGCCGAACCTTCGACCCAGTCAGCTCCACGTGCGGATGTTGCTACAGCTCGCGCAGCGACCGGTCGCGCATTTCGCGGAAACGTCCGCCGGGCCCGATGACTTCGATGGCTTGACCGTCAGGGTCTTCCACGAACACCGCGACGCCGATGTTGGTGTCGTCGCGTACTCGGCCTCCGCATCTCGGGACGGCGACGAGGACTGCGCCGAGGTCCTCGACGAACAGCGAGATGTGGGTGAGCCCGGGCTCGTTCAGCACACGGGTCTGTGCGGCAGGCGTCTCCGGCGTCTCGAACGCCAGCAGCTCGAGCAGCAACCCGTCGAGGGACAGGTACACGGCGTCGAGCACGACGGGGGGATCAAGGCGAAGCAGCTGCGGCGTCTCGGGGCCCTCGGTGCGAAGCGCGAACGCCGCCCGGAATCCAAACACCTCCTCGTAGAAACGGCGTGAGCGTTCGAGGTCGGAGACACAGAGCCCGATGTGGCTGCACGCGTTCGCCACGGGCCGCTAGACCGCCTCGATCAGAGCGTCAGTGTGCACGTGTTGTCGCAGCGGCTCTTCGCGCAACGCGAGTGCGAGGAGAACCGCGCCGAGCATGAGTGGCGCGACGAAGAGAAACGTGCCCGCGAGAGCGTGGGCGAAGCCCGAGACGTAGTGCGCTTTCACATCCGGGGGAAGGGCGCCGACCTGGGTCGGATCGAGAGCCGTCCGGCCGGGCACGATGCCGGCGACCGCAGTGGCCAGCCGGCTCGTGAACAAGGCGCCGACCAGCGCGACGCCGACCGAGCCGCCGATCGCGCGGAAGAAGTTGACGGCCGATGTGGCGATGCCGAGGTCGGAGGCCGGAACTTCGTTCTGCGTGGCGAGCACGATGACTTGCATCGTGAAGCCGACTCCGACACCGGTCAAGAACATGAAGAAGCCAGAGTGGAACTGACTCGATGCACTGTCGAGCCGGCTGAGCAGGATGATGCCGGCCGTCATGATGATGGTGCCGAGGATCGGGAACGTTCGGTAGCGGCCCGTGCGGGTGATGATTTGGCCCGCCAGGACAGACGCCCCGATGAGGCCGAGCATCAGCGGGATGAGCAGCAGCCCGGAGTCCGAGGCGGAGTCGCCGTTCACCGTCTGGAGGAACAGTGGCAGGAAAG